>CAVBPI010000111.1:2062-7492 GCA_963596955.1 bacterium
CCGAGAGCATCAGCCCGAGACTTGCGGCGGAAGTTCTGGCCATGACAGTTAAGACTGCGGACGACGACACCGCGGGAAAAGGTACTTTATATGACCTCGACCGCCCTATAAACGAGGACTGCGCGGTCACTTTCCACAAATGGGGTGACGACGAGGCGAAGCACGTGTTCTGGCATTCCACCTCGCACCTCATGGCCCAGGCCCTTGAGGCTCTCTACCCGGGCGTGAAGTTCGGCATAGGCCCTGCAATCGAGAACGGGTTCTACTACGACGTCGATCTTCAGGGACGGCAGATTACCGAGGCCGACCTCAAGGCCATCGAGGACAAGATGATGGAGTTCGCGCGCACGAAGGAGGCTTTCGTGAGAAAGGAGGTTTCCAAGGACGACGCTCTCAAGGCGTTTGCCGAGAAAGGGGACGAGTACAAGCTCGAACTCATCGGCGAACTTGAGGACGGGCACATCTCCTTCTACACCAACGGAAGCTTCACGGACCTCTGCCGCGGACCTCATCTGAGGGACACTTCCGTAATCAAGGCAGTGAAGCTCACCGCCATCGCGGGGGCATACTGGAGAGGCGACCAGAACCGTCAGCAGCTCACCCGCATTTACGGAATCTCTTTCCCCAAGAAGTCGATGCTCGACGAGTATCTCGCGCTCATGGAAGAGGCAAAGAAGCGCGACCACAGGAAGATCGGCAAGGAGATGGAACTCTTCACCTTCTCTTCAAAGGTCGGAATGGGACTCCCTCTGTGGCTTCCTAAGGGCGCCGACCTGCGCTCTCGCCTTGAGGAGTTCCTGAAGAAGATTCAGAAGTCCTACGGCTACCTTCCGGTCATCACCCCGCACATCGGAAACAAGGAACTCTATGTGACATCGGGCCACTACGCGAAATACGGCAAGGACTCGTTCCAGCCGATTCACACCCCGCAGGAGGGCGAGGAATATCTGCTCAAGCCGATGAACTGCCCTCACCACTGCGAGATTTACCGCAGCAAGCCGCGTTCCTACAAGGACCTGCCTCTGCGCTTCGCCGAGTTCGGCACCGTCTATCGCTACGAGCAGAGCGGCGAGCTTCACGGACTTACCCGCGTGCGCTGCTTCACTCAGGACGACGCCCACCTTTTCGTGCGTCCTGACCAGCTCAAGGAAGAGTTCGAGAAGGTCATCGACATCATTCTCTATGTGTTCAAGACCCTGAATTTCAAGGAATATACGGCACAGATTTCCCTCCGCGACCCTAAGAACCCGTCCAAGTACATCGGTACGGACGAGAACTGGGCCAAGGCCGAGTCCGCAATCATCGAGGCGTCCAAGGAGAAGGGTCTCCCGACCGTCGTGGAGCTCGGTGAGGCCGCTTTCTACGGACCTAAGCTCGACTTCATGGTCAAGGACGCCATCGGCAGGAAGTGGCAGCTCGGAACGATTCAGGTCGATTACAACCTTCCGGAGCGCTTCGGTCTCGAATATGTCGGGGCGGACGGCCAGAAGCACCGTCCGGTGATGATTCACCGCGCGCCGTTCGGCTCTCTCGAACGCTTTGTGGCAGTGCTTCTTGAGCACACGGCCGGAAAGCTGCCTCTGTGGCTGACGCCGGATCAGGTAAATATCGTCCCTGTGAGCGAAAAATACTCGGAATATGCAAAAAAAGTTTGCAGTTTGATGAATAATTCCGATATTCGCGCTTCAATCGACGACCGTAATGAGACGCTCGGCAAGAGAATCCGTGAGTCAGAGCTCAAGAGGATTCCTTTCCTTGTCATCGTTGGTGAGAAGGAGGAGGCCGAGGGGCTCGTTTCAGTGCGCCGTCAAGGTGGAAAGGACGAGGGTTCAATGTCAGTTGAGGACTTCATCACATTGGTAGGCAATGAGGTGAAGGCGCAGCTGGCCTGAAACTTCGACATATAATATTATTAACAAATTTATTTTAGGAGGATAGTTTTATCGCAGCACCATTTAAACCTAAGCCGCGCCCTATGGGTCCAAGACCGCAGCAGGGCCGTCCTGCTCCGAACCAGAAGAAGGACGAAGGCAGCCTGAGAATCAATGACGAGATCAGAGTACCGCAGGTAAGGCTCGTCGGGGACAACATCCCTGAGCCGGGCATTTACCCTACATCCAAGGCACTTCGCCTCGCTGATGAACTCGAACTTGACCTGGTGGAGATAAGTGCTAAGGCTGATCCTCCGGTGTGCAAGATTATCGACTACCAGAAATATCTCTACCAGCAGAAAAAGAAGGCCAAGGAGATGAAGTCGAACGCGGCTAAGGTGGTCATAAAGGAAATCAGGTTCGGACCGAACACGGACGAGCACGACTTCCAGTTCAAGCTCAAGCACGCGCAGGAGTTCCTTCAGGAGGGTACCAAGGTCAAGTCTTCGGTGTTCTTCAAGGGACGTTCCATCATCTACGCCGAGCAGGGAGAGAAGCTTCTCCTCCGTTTTGCGCTGGAACTTGAGGAGTACGGACGCGCCGAGCAGATGCCTAAGCTTGAAGGCAAGAGGATGATTATGATGATTGCTCCGGTTGCCAAGAAGAAGTAGCATGAATGTCAGTTATAGACATTATATTATTATTAACAAGTTAAATGATTTAGCTATGCCAAAAATCAAGACCAACTCCGGTTCAAAAAAGCGCTTTGCACTTACCGGAACGGGAAAAATCAAGAGGAAGCATGCTTTCAAGAGCCACATCCTCACCAAGAAGACCAAGAAGCAGAAGAGAAATTTGACTCACTTCGGACTTGTCACTGCTCCTGACCAGAAGAGAGTCAAGGCTTTGTTGGGATTGTAATCATTACTTATGTTAAACTTGGATTGCAGTATAAAAGCTCCTGAAAGATTGGACACTGCCTCCATAAAAACAGTTAAATTATGCCAAGATCGGTAAATTCAGTAGCCTCAAGGGCTCGCCGCAAGAAGATTCTCAAGAGAACACGCGGTAACTTTCTGTCAAGAAAAAATGTCTGGACGGTAGCGAAGAACACCTACGAGAAGGGTTTGACCTACGCCTATCGTGACCGCAAGGCCAAGAAGCGTGAGTTCCGTGCACTCTGGATTCAGAGAATCAACGCCGCCGCACGTCAGTACGGCATGACTTACTCTCAGTTTATGGGTAAGATCGCAAAGCAGAACATCGGCCTTAACCGTAAGGTTCTTGCTGACCTCGCCATGAATAATCCGAAGGCTTTCGAAGCAATCGTGAACTCTGTAAAATAGTCTGACGAGATGAGCCTGAAGGAATTCTTCCACAACCGTTGGGTGAAGTTCGGTTTCTGGGCTTTGCTCTACATCCTGTGGGTGATCTGGCTCGGAAACTGGTGGTGGCTCCTCGGCCTTGCCGTTCTCTTTGACCTCTGCGTCACGAAGAAAGTCAAGTGGCTTTTCTGGAAGAAGAACTACAAGGAGGGAGAGAAGCACAATGCGGCCCTTGACTGGCTCGACGCCATAATCTTCGCCGTCATTGTCGTGACGTTTATCAACATCTTCTTTTTCCAGGCATTCAAGATTCCTTCATCCTCAATGGAAAGCACTCTCTACACCGGTGACCACCTTTTCGTGAGCAAGCTCGCATACGGTCCCCGGATGCCGCAGACCCCGCTTACCATTCCTTTCACTCACAATACGATAGGCGGCAGCAGGGAGTCCTACTCCGAACTGATACGGTGCCGTTACAAAAGGCTGAAGGGACTGGGGCACGTGAAGAGAGGCGACTGTGTGGTTTTCGGTTTCCCGAACGGTGACACGGTTCTTGTCAAGGCTCCTGCCGATGACTACTATATGCTCTGCAGGATGTACGGACGGGACTTCACCGTCAGAAACTACGGCCCTGTGAAGGTCCGGCCTTCCGACAAGAAGGATCATTACGTCAAGAGATGCGTCGCCGTCGCAGGTGACACGCTTGAGATAAGGGACGGAGTGGTCTATGTCAATTCCGAAAGGGAGACGGCTCAGCTGGGAATGCAGAACAGCTACACTGTCGTGACTACGGGTCAGAAGCTCAACCCGCGCAGCCTCGAAAGACTCGGGCTCAACAAGGGCGAGCTCTGGTTCGACCAGACTCTTCCGGGCTATCCCGCGATGCCCCTTACGGAGAAGATGCTGGAGGAGCTGAAAGGTTTCTCAAGCGTCGTTTCAGTGGAGCCGAACATTGACTCATATCCCCCGGACTATCCGGATTCGTGGAAGACTATCTTCCCTTTCTCGGAAAGCTACGAATGGACAAGGGACAATTTCGGGCCGCTTTGGATTCCGCAGAAGGGAGCGACGGTGAAGCTGGACCGCGGAAATCTTCCTCTCTATGAAAGAATCATCACCTCATACGAGGGAAATGAACTCTCGGTGGAAGACGACGGGACGATAAGGATAAACGGAGAAACGGTTACGGAATACACTTTCCGTCAGGACTATTACTTCATGATGGGAGACAACAGGCACAACTCTCTCGACTCGCGCTACTGGGGATTCGTCCCTGAGGACCATATAGTCGGAAAGCCTGCCATGGTATGGCTCTCAATCGACGGGAACAGGAAGTTTCCGAACAACATTAGATGGCGGAGATTCTTCAAAATCGTCTAAATACTTGCAATTTAGCATTTTTTACACGATATTTGCAGCCCGCAAAAATTTGATAATATTAAAAAGTATATAAAATGGCAAAGGTTTGTCAAGTTACAGGAAGAAAGAGAATGGTCGGCAACAATGTCGCTCACTCCAAGCTGCGCACTAAGCGCGTGTTCGCCCTGAACCTCAAGACCAAGAAGTTCTGGTCAGAGGAAGAGCAGAGGTTCATCACCCTCAAGGTGTCCTGCAAGGGTATGAGGCACATCGAGAAGAACGGCCTCGACGCTACTATCAGAGAAGCTCAGAAGAAAGGATTTATTAACCTTGTTTAATTGTTTTTGAATTATGGCAAAGAAAGCTAAAGGTAACAGGGTGCAGGTCATCCTTGAGTGCACTGAGCAGAGAGAGAGCGGTGTACCGGGTATCTCAAGATACATTACTACAAAGAACAAGAAGAACACGACTCAGCGTCTTGAGAGGATGAAGTACAATCCTTTCCTCAAGAAAGTTACGCTTCACCGTGAAATTAAATAACGAAGGAGGATTAAACTATGGCAAAGAAAGCGGTCGCAACCTTCGCTGCCGGTAAGGGCGGTAAGAAAATGGTTAAGTGCATCCGTATGGACAAGTCTCAGAAGACCGGCGCTTACGTTTTCAACGAACTTCTCGTCGAGGAGTCTGAGGTAAAGGAATTTTTCTCTAAGAAATAAATAAAAAATCGTAGAATACGATTTTTTAGACTATGGTTAGACCCCGGGGCAACAGTCTCGGGGTTTTGTGTTTGTGCTTTGTCGCGAACTTTTGTCGCGAACCGTGTAAGTTCAAGATAGAAGTGCAACATCGGTGGGGTACCCCACCGATGTTGCGGC
>CAVBPI010000112.1:0-891 GCA_963596955.1 bacterium
GCCCAAGCTGCTTCATTGCATACAACGGGCAAATTTTGACATGGCGGACGACAGGCGGATTCTCTTCCTTGTCAACATAATTGATTTCACCGAAATTCTCAAGCGAACAGCGGAGCGCTTCAGTCAGATGTTTCTCGCGCATGAACAGCCACAGACTTTTCAAACCGCCCTGAGTACCGGACTTTATCTCAATCGGAGTTACCGTCGCATCAAGAATTTCGAGATAATCCACTTCCGCCACACTGTTGCCGCTCTTTTCCCAATAGTATAGCTTCTGGCGCTGAACCGCAGGCTTGTTCCGCATGATTTCAAGCCCAGCGACCATCTCCGCAATGCGCCCCTTGTTGACAAGTTCCTGCGGAGAGTCCGTCATAATCGACTCAATAAGCTGCCGGGACAGAGTGCCCTCAAGGTTGAGCACGGCCAGCAGAAGCCCCGGGTCGAGAAAAAGAACCTTCTGCCTGCTTTCATCCGCCTCAGCGTCAAGAGGAATGCCGTTGCCGGATGTTGCAACGACCGGAGAAACTATGCCGGCGAGCGTCAGCAGGCGGAGCGCCTCTCGGATTTGAGAACTCCTGTAGTCCGCTGAAATTTGCTTAAATGTCAATTTTTCGCCAATCTGATGGCAAACTCCTCGCATCGTGACGCGCAGCAGGTCGGGATTCGCCCGTTTCTTGTATTTGCCGAAATCGTCTTCATACGTCAGGACTATGTCTTCCTGTATCTGACGGCACTTTAAGAAATCCTTTGTTTCCGTCCATGCCAAGACAACTTCCGGCATCCCGCCAACCAGCAAATATATGCGGAAAAGTTCAATAAGCTTCTCATGAAAGGCAATGTCGAGCGGATGCCTACTATCTGATTTCTCGCGCATTGCGATAAGTCCCTCAT
>CAVBPI010000112.1:901-6862 GCA_963596955.1 bacterium
CATTATGGGTGGCCGTCAAAAACTCATCGAAAGTCATGGGATACATAAATATGGAATGAATCCGCCCGACTCCGAATGTCGGCAATTCCTGCAGGGTAAACTCCAGAAGCGAGCCGGCAGCTATCACATGAAGTTCGGGATATTCTTCCTTAAAGAATCTAAGAGCCATAATTGCCTCCGGACACTCCTGAATCTCGTCGAAAAAGAGAAGCGTCCGTCCGGCGACAACAGGGATTCCTATGTAATTTGCAATTTTTTGGCAAATGAGCCTGACATCAATATCTCCGCGAAAGAAATCCTTGACAGCCCGCTGTTTCTCAAAATTGACTTCCGCAAAATAAGTGAAGGATTCACCCAAATGTTTCACCGCCGACGACTTTCCGACCTGTCTGGCGCCTCTTATCAGCAACGGTTTGCGCCTCGCCGAATTTTTCCACGCAAGCAACTGCTCATCGACGTTTCTTTTTATGTACTCTTTATTTGGCATCGTAATTATTTATCAATGTGACACAAAGATAAAAAAATGCTCAAATCCGACAAATAATTTGCGTTAAAGTGCTCAAATCCGACAAATAATTTGTGCCAAAACGCTCAAATCCGACAAATATTACGAGTTCATGACGTGGAAGACGACGCCGGAGACCATGGTCTTGAGCTCGTCGATGAAGGCGGCGGCCTCGTAGTCGCCGCGCTCAATCTGGCGGAGCTTGCGTTCCCAGATGCCGGTCAGCTCGGCGGACTTGAGGAGATCCTCATGGATGGTGGAAATCAGCTCGCGGCCGGTGTCGGTCGGGAAGAGGCTCTTGCGCTCACGGCGGATGTACCCGCGCTTGAAGAGCGTCTCGATGATGGCGGCGCGGGTCGATGGGCGGCCTATGCCGTTTTCCTTGAGGGCGTCGCGAAGTTCCTCATTGTCAACGAACTTGCCGGCGGTCTCCATCGCGCGGAGAAGGGTCGCCTCCGTGTAGGGCTTCGGAGGAGTGGTCCAGGTCTCCTTGAGCGTTGGGGTGTGCGGTCCGGACTCCCCTTTCGTGAAGTTCGGCATAATCCTGAGCTCCGCCCCGTCGGAGGAAGCTTCGCCATCGCCCTGTGCGCTCCCGGCGGAAGCCTGTCCTCCGTCCTGCTGCTGCGCGTTTGCCTGCGGGCGCTGCTCCACCGCTCTCCAGCCGGATTTGAGAATCTGCTTGCCGGACGCCTTGAACTCGACGTCGGCGACCTTTCCGAGGACCGTCGTCGTCGAAATCTCGCAGTCGGGATAAAACTCCGCGATGAAACGGCGGGCCACGAGGTCATAGACCATCATCTCCTGCTGCGTGAGGTTCGTCGCCGGAACTCCGGTCGGGATTATCGCGTGGTGGTCCGTCACCTTTGAATTGTCGAAGACCCGCTTCGTCTTCGGAAGCTTCTTCCCTTTCAGCGGGTCGGTAAATTCGCGGTATGCCACGAGCCCTTCGAGGGTCTTGGGGACTTTCGGATATATGTCGTCGCTGAGGAAAGTCGTATCGACGCGGGGGTATGTCGTCACCTTCTTCTCGTACAGCGACTGGATGAGGCGCAGGGTCTCGTCGGCGCTGAAGCCGAAGCGCTTGTTACACTCGACCTGAAGCGAGGTGAGGTCGAAGAGACGCGGGGCGAACTCCTTGCCTTTCTTCTCGGCAATGTCAGTGACTGTAAAGTCATTACCGCTTATTATTTCAAGTAGTTTCTCGCCATCTTCCTTCACCTTGAACTTGCCTTTGGTCGAACTGAAGACCGTGTCGCGGTAGGTGGTCTTGAGTTCCCAATACGGTTCCGGCCTGAAATTCTCGATTTCGTTCTGCCTATTTACAATAAGAGCTAAAGTAGGGGTCTGCACCCTGCCGATTGACAGCACCTTACGGTCACGGGAATATCCTCCGCCATACTTCAGGCTGTAGAGCCTCGTGGCGTTCATCCCGAGCAGCCAGTCCCCTATGGCGCGGCACAGTCCGGCCTCATAGAGCTTCTGGAATTTGGAGGAGTCCTCAAGGTGGTTGAAGCCTTCGCGGATGGCCTCCTCGGTGAGGGATGAAATCCACAGGCGCTTGACCGGACATTTCGCCCGCGCCTTCTGCATGACCCACCTCTGGATGAGTTCGCCCTCCTGTCCGGCATCGCCGCAGTTCACAATCATGTCGGCGTTCTGCATCAGTTGCTCTATCACTTGAAACTGAGCCTTGTAAGTCTCGTTGTCTATGAGCTTTATGCCGAAGCGGGCGGGCATCATCGGCAGTGTCGAAAGCGCCCACAGCCGCCAGCGCGGATCGTAGTCATGGGGCTCCTTTAGCGTACACAGGTGGCCGAAGGTCCAGGTCACCTGATAGCCGTTGCCCTCGATGTAGCCGTTCTTTTTCAGCTTGGCACCAAGGACATCGGCGATTTCCCTCGCCACACTCGGCTTCTCTGCTATGCAAACTGTCATAAACGGCTTTCAATAAACTCAAAAATTCTATCCTTATCCGTAAAATCGGGAATCTGAAGCGAGCTGTATTCGCGGACAACTTCGGGCGGGTTGGTGGTCGTGAGACCTATTACAAGCGCGCCGGAGGCCTTGCCGGACTTCAGGCCGTTGACTGAGTCCTCGAACACGACGCTGCGGGAGGCGTCGGTGCCGAAGCGTGCCATCCCCCGGAGGAAACAGTCCGGGTCGGGCTTCGAGGCCGCGAAGTCCTCGCTTGTCAGGATGGCGTCGAAAAGTTCCGGAATCTCAGGCCTTTTCGCATAGACGCTCCGCATCTTCTGAAGATTCGAGCTGGTAACCACGGCCATCTTGAATCCGCGGCGACGTCCCTCCTTCAGGAAATCGATGACTCCGGGAATGTAGTCGTATGGCATGGACTTCTCGAACTCGTCAAGGCGAGCGACTATTGCCGGCCACGAATCCTTCATGTCACCGAAATATGTCGAAAGGATGCGGTCCAGCGTACTCCCCTTGACGGTTTTTCCGAAGTCCGCACACCGGAGATACTCATCCCCGAGCTCATCCCATAGTATCGTGTAGAATTTTTCCGAATCGACGACAACACCGTCAAAATCAAAGAGCAAAGCTTTCGGTTTCATAGACTTACACATATTTCAGCTCCATATATGTCGCACCCATCTGAGCGCCGAACACTCCGCCGATGAACCCGACGAGGTCGCCCTGTGAAATTTTGCCTTCACGTGTCAGCAGCTCTATGGATTTGGCGGAGAACTCCTCCTTGTCATTTACCTTTGAGAACGGATAGGCCTTAACTCCGAATACGAGAGCCAACTCCCTCATGGTACAGCTGTTATAGCACATTGCATACACAGGAACTTTAGGCCTGTAGGTGGAGAGGTAGCGCCCCACCCGCCCCGTGTAGGTATCGAACACGAGCGCCTTCACCGGCAGTTCCTGGGTCGCCGCGACGAGAGCCCTGGCAATCACGACGGCAACCGGCTTGACGGCATTCTTCAGGTTCAGTTCCAGATTCACGTCAATGGTCTTTTCCGTCTGCAGGGCAATCTTCGTCATTGTCCCCACCGCCTCCACCGGATATTTCCCGTAGGCGCTCTCCCCGCTGAGCATAATCGCGTCGGCGCTCTGGAAAATGGCATTCGCGACGTCAGTAACCTCGGCACGGGTCGGACGCGGGTTCTCAATCATGCTCTGGAGCATCTGCGTCGCAATAATCACAGGTTTCTTCCTGTCCCGACAAGCCTTCACGATGTCTCTCTGTATCAAAGGAATGCGTTCCGCCGGAATCTCGACGCCCAAGTCTCCGCGCGCCACCATAATCCCGTAACTGTATGTCAGGATTTCATCGAGGTTGTCGATGCCCTGCTGGTTTTCAATCTTCGAGATAATCTTCAGATGGCTGTTGTGCGTGTCAAGGATTTCCTGAATCTCATGAAGGTCGCGGGCGCTGCGGACAAATGAATGCGCGATGAAGTCGATGTCGGCGCCGACTGCCCATTCGATGAACCTGCGGTCTTTTTCCGTCACCGCCGGAAGGTTTATGTGCACGGCGGGAACGTTGACGCTCTTGTGTCCCTTGATTATGCCCTCGTTCATCACCTTGCAGATGAGCTTTCCGTCCTCTTTCCCGACAACGGACAAATCCACGGAGCCGTCGTCGATGAGAATGTCCGACCCCACGGGCACGTCCTCGGCCATGTGCGGATAGGTTGTATATAGGACTCCCCTGCGGCAAGGCTGCGACGGGTCATCCACGATTTCAATCATCTCGCCGGCACGCGCTATGAATCCCACGGAATCGGCCATCTGTGTAAGCCTCACCTCCGGTCCCTTAGTGTCGATGAGAATGGCTATCCTGTCCGAGACTTTCCGTACGTTGTCAACCACTGTCTGCGCCCCTTCGAGCGACGCGTGCGCAGAATTTATGCGGACGACGTTCATCCCGTTTTCGTAAAGCTGCCGGATGAAATCAACATCACACCTGTTGTCCGCGACGGTGCATATAATTTTCGTCTTCTTGTCTATCATTTCCAATATTTTTTCACTGCAAAATTAACTATTTTTAGGGTGTTTCCCAATCCTATCGACGCAGATAATTTCGACGAACGGATATGACGTCGTCATCGAAATGAAAATATCGTTCCAAAATGAAAATGACGATAATTTGACGATATATTGCTAAATTCGCGGAAGATTTCGACGATTTCGGAGATTTCAAAGAACATATATGTTTATGAATAAATTTTTTACGGACGACATCATATGCGCCCCGGCGACTGTTCCGGGCACGGGGGCAATTTCAATCGTGAGGGTAAGCGGCAGCGGGTGTTTCGAGCTCGCGGATAGGATAATTTCCCTGAAAAAGGGCAGGCTCGCAGACGCGGCGGGCTACACGCTGCACTACGGCACGGTGCCTTACGCCCCGCAAGGAGATAGTACGGCAATGGGCACAGGGGCTGTTGCAAAGGACAGCGATGCGGCGGGCGGCAAATCGACGGAGATTCTGGACGAGGTGATTGTCAGCGTTTTCCGCGCGCCGCATTCCTACACGGGAGAGGATTCGCTGGAGATTTCGTGCCACGCGTCTAAGTACATCGTGTCGGAACTGCTGCGCCTTCTGGTGACGGCCGGGTGCAGGCTCGCAGGCCCCGGAGAGTTCACCCAAAGGGCATTCCTGAACGGAAAGATGGACCTCGCGCAGGCCGAGGCGGTCGCAGACGTCATCGCGTCGTCGTCGGAGGCGTCCCACAGGGTGGCTATGTCCCAGATGAGGGGCGGCTTCTCGCAGGAGCTGGCCCGGATGCGCTCCGAGCTTCTGGAACTCGTGACGCTGATGGAACTGGAACTGGACTTCAGCGAGGAGGAAGTGGAGTTCGCGGACCGTTCAAGGCTTACCGCGCTAGTTGACGGGACATCGGGCCACATCGCCCGGCTGATGGACTCATTCCGGCTCGGCAATGCCATTCGCAACGGTGTCCCGACCGTCATAGCGGGAGCGACGAACGCCGGCAAGAGCACCCTCCTCAACGCCCTGCTCGGCGAGGACCGCGCCATTGTCTCGGACATCGACGGCACGACCCGCGACACAATCGAGGAGACCCTCAACATCGACGGCATTCTCTTCCGCTTCATCGACACCGCCGGCCTCCGCGAATCCGCCGATGAAATCGAGCGCATAGGCATCGAGCGTTCCTACCGCAAGCTCTCCGAAGCGTCGGCAGTAATAGCGATGCTTGACGCGACGAAGCCCGACGCCCTCCTTTCCGAAGAGTTCTCCGCCCTCCTGCCACTGATTGATTTCCGGAAGCAGAAGCTGTTCGTCGTCCTCAACAAAATTGACGAAATTTCGGAGGATGAGCTTGATAACAAAAATGTTTTAATACAAAACATTTTTGTTTCATACATTGATGGTTCTGATTTTGACACAGAATCCGAAGATGAGACAAGGCTGTCTCTGTTTCCTGTCTCAGCCAAGACGGGAAACGGCCTGTCCGCCCTGAAGG
>CAVBPI010000112.1:6872-7469 GCA_963596955.1 bacterium
CCCTGAAGGAGGCCCTTGCAGACTCGCAGAAGAACCGCAACGAGGCACCGTCGGAGCAGACTCTGGTGACGAACCTGCGCCACTATCAGGCCCTCGCCGCAGCCTCCGAAGCCCTCTCCCGCGTCCGCCTCGGCCTTACCGACTCCGTCCCGACCGACCTTCTCGTCCAGGACCTCCGCGAAGCCATCGACGCCATCGGCGAGATTGTCGGCGCCATCAGCAGCCAGGAGGTGCTTAATACCGTGTTCAGCCGGTTTTGCGTCGGAAAGTGAAAAAGTTCTATTGACATGAAAAAGATTCTACATATTTTTAGTTGTGCGGCCATAATGGTGGCCGGTCTCTGCGGATGTGATAAAACCGGGAATAAGGAATCTGTTCCAAAGGTTGATTTGAAAAACTGGCCGCTTACCGACTGCTCGACCAGCACCCGTCCGGTCCGGGATCTCGTGGCATACAGGCTTCTTGGTGTGCCATACGAATGGAAAGAGGACTGGCTGAGTGGCACTACTTACGTCATTCAGCCGGATTTTACAAAAGTGGAGTCATCATTCTCCTACAAGGACTACTTGTCCAAGAATCTCTGCAGCGGCACACACG
>CAVBPI010000113.1:0-524 GCA_963596955.1 bacterium
GAGGGAGAGTTCCGGCACGCGCTTGCCGTTCTGCTTGACATAGATTGTGTCGGTGCGGGACTCGGCCTTCACGACGAGCTTCACCATGCGGGCGTAGTCGCCGTTCTGGTCGCACTCGATGCGGAAGGAGCAGTCGCCGCTGAAGGCTATCTGGCGGCATATCTGCCACGAGTCAAGGTCGCGGACGCGCATCCAGTCAACCTCGGAGTCGGCGTAGCTCAGGACACAGTCCTGATTGGAGTAGATGTCGATTACCTTCTGGAGTTCTGTGACAGGCTTCCCGTCCTTGTACTCGGCCTTGGCCGGGAACTCAATCTCGGTCTGGGAGACGCCGAATTCCACGAAGTCGAACTTTTCCCTGTCTATCGAGGTGCAGGCCGCAAGAGCCCACACCATCGACGCGACAACTGATATTCTTATGATTGAACTTGGTTTCATGGCTGTCATTTATTGTATTTCACAGCGACCGCTCCGAAGCGGAAGTACTGAGCCTTTGCATAGGTCACATGAGCAGTATATTGGCC
>CAVBPI010000113.1:534-1282 GCA_963596955.1 bacterium
GCAATATCGTCTGGAAGAGCGATACAATACTCGTCAAGTGAGGTCGGAAGAGACATCAATGTCGAAGCTTTCTTCGGAAGAGGACGAATAAACACTTTCTCTATAAGCTTATACTCTCCATCATTGACCGAATACATCAAGTTCCAATTCACAGGGGCCTGTCCTGTCGCATCTTCCGTCAATTTACCGAGAGCAGCCGAGAACACCATATAGAGTTTCTTGCCGGCGCAATCAACCGTCGAGAAATCCCACTTCACATAATTGTTCGCAGCACCGTCTTTCCACCAGATTCCGTCATAACGCATTGCACGCAATCTGTTGTCATTGGTAGCACCACTTCCATCTACCTCAAGTTTGTTCGTAAGATTAAGATACGAATCGGTCTGATTTATTGCCGACGCATCACTTGACATTATGGTCGTGGCTTCCGGTCCGATTGACGGCTTAAATGTTTTGGTTGTCTTATCCAAATGGTCACTCGGCTTTTCCCAGTACCATTCCACAAGAGTTTCACTGAAACCTGTGTCACCAAGAACAATGTCTGCAAGTTCCATAGGACGAATCTGGTACTTTCCGAGAAGTGCCGCATTGTGGAAAGAAGTTGTTGTGTTCACAATGACACCTGAGATGTCACCGGAACCCTTAGGTACACCATTATCAGTAAGCCACCAATCCACATCGCTATTGACAAGCATATTTAGCTTAGCTCCGGACACATCATTCAGAATTCTGTAGTCAAGGTTCTGCT
>CAVBPI010000113.1:1292-7356 GCA_963596955.1 bacterium
ATTATATCTGATATTGTTGTAGCTTCCATAACTGAAAGCAATCTCAACATCCTTGAGCGTCGTCCAAGTGTAAATATCCTCATCAGTCAGTTCTGAAATCGTCTTCTGACGAGCCGTCAGCTGGATGTTCTCCTCAACCGTCACGATGTTCGCATTGACACCCTTGAGCGTGTAGCGGACAGGGTTGTCCTCGCGGACGAGAGTGGTTCCGTTGAGGGAAATCTTCACCTTGTCGCCCTTCTTGAGAGTGTTGTCCGCAGCCGTGGCGAACTTGAGGCGCATACCGTACTTGCCGTCAAGTGACTGAACATAGTTCGTTATAGCGGATTCGTTGGCGTCATAAGAGGTTGCCGAAGTCATAGGGTTGGTCTCCATGTTCTTCTGACCCGCATCAGCGACAATCACGCCTTCGAAGAAGTCGCCCTCGAACGCCTGCTCGCCGGCCGAAGAAAGAACGGCGCGAAGCTCCTCGAAACTGTACTGTTTAGTCTTGATGCCCTGAGTCACCTTGAGCTCCGCAGAAACGCCCTTCGCTGCAAGCTCTACCTTAATCACGGCCGTGCGGGCTTCCTTGGCCTCGTTGTCAGTCACGTCGAATGAAAGAGCCTCGGCAGTCGTGGTCACGTTGCTTATCCAGTCCTTCTGGCTGCCCTCGTAGGTCACGCTTGAAACAAGTTCAGGCATGAACGTTCCGAGAACGCAGTCCCACTGGACGGTCTTTGTGCCGGCAAAGGCCTCGATTGCCATCTCGGTCTCATTCAGGTTGATATGTCCCGGCTCGGCGCTCTGGGTGATTTCGGCAACCGCACGATAGACGGATTCGTCAATGTCGGTGTAGGAAACCGTGAGCGTGCCCTTGCGCTCCTCGCCGGTCGTGTTCTCTGCAACCGTGAACGAGAGCTGTCCGTCCTTGAGTTCAAGTCCACCGAGCCAATCAGCGGAAGCCTCTGCCTTAATCAAGGACTGGTCAATGTTGGACTCGACCGCAATCGCGTCCTTCACCTCCCACGCGATGTAGGACTTCTCATTCTCGGCAAACGCGATCTTAGGAGTGCCCTTCTCGCCCTCCTGATTCACGGTGATGGTTATCGTCTTATCCACTCCCGCAGCCGTGAGCAGAATCTCCGCCCGGCGGAGAATGTCCGGGTTCTTCTTATAAGTGAGGATGAACTCCCCGTTGCCCTTTCCGCTGCCTTCCTCGATGGCCGCCCATTCGACGGTCTCCTTGAAGTCCGCGCTCCACTGTCCCTTGGCATAGACGAGCACGTGCTCCTTGCCGGACTTGGGTTCAAGGTTTATGGTGTTGTCGTTCACGGCCAGGGTCATAGTCGTCGGAGACTCGGTCTCCTTCTGGCATGAGGCGGCGAACAGCGCGGACGCGAGAGTCATCGCCGCAAGACATTTTCTTAAAACTGGTTTCATATTCATATATTCAATTATGCAGTGTAAATTCATATTCTTTCATCGGAACGCCGTCATCTTCCGTACTGGGCGTATTCGTTGTTGTCAAGCGCACCGCCGGAGTAGGACACCTGCACGGCAGGAATCGGGTAGTAGCGGTGGCACGGGAGGATGTTCTCCTTCAGCCTTGTCGAACGGGTCTGGGACTCCGTCACCTCATACCATGTTCCCCAGCGCACGAGGTCGAACTTTCTCTGGAACTCGCCGAAGAGCTCGCGTCCCCTCTCGACCTTGATTTCCTCCATGATGCGCTTCCAGTCACGGCGCGAGTATTCCCGGATGCCGGCACGCTTCTTTGGCATATTCAGGTAGCGCAGAGCCTCGTCCATGTCGTCCTGAAGCATACAGTGAGCCTCGGCCATCATGAGAATGACATCCGCATAGCGGAAAATCTTGTAGTTGTTCGAGTCGTGGTTGGTCTGCATATTCGGGCACCAGAACTTAGGGCCGAAGAATGCGGTCGTGGATTTCGTGTTTATGGAGTTGAACTCCTGACCGTTCCATTCCTGAACTATGGTCATCGCGCGCCTCTTGTCCGTGGCGGAAGGATTTACCTCGTCGAGCGGATAGACGGTGCTGACGGTGTAGCCGTTGGCCTGGGCAGGAGCGTAGGCGGTGGCGTTGTCGCCGAGTTCCTCGATGACCACTCCGTCGTACTTGTTGCCGCTGCGCTTGTAAGGCATACAGAGGCAGGCCACATTGGAGGTGTAGCTCAACCCGGCAGCTGAGTAGGTGTGCTGGACTTCGAGTATGGACTCCGGAGTGTTCTTCATGCGGAACGGAATGTCGGAGAGAGGATACTGGTCGAGATTGCCGTAAATTGACTCGACCTCCTTGCAGGCCGCGAGCGACACGTCCCACCTCTTGTTCCACTGGGCGAACTTCGAGAGCAGCACATAGCCAACGGCCGCGCCGACCCGGTTGTCGGAAATCTCGCTGGAACGGACCTTGGAAAGTGACGGGAGGCAGCCCTGAAGATCGGCTATGAGCCAGTCGCGGGTCTCGTCCGCAGACATTCTCGGGAGTTTCGCCACCTTGGCGAGCGTGGCCTCGTCGGCGACATCCTCCGTGTAGAAAGGCACGTCCCCGAAGAAGCAGGTGAGAATCCAGTAGTAGAACGCCCTCATGATCTTGCCCTCGGCCACGAGCGGAGCCTTCACGTCGTCGGCGAGCGAGGAGTTCTCGATGCCGGCAATCGCGCCGTTGCAGTAGCGCACGCCCTGATAGCCGCTTTTCCAGACGTCGGCCCCGAAGCGCGGGTTGGCCGGGGAGATGTCGAGGAAGGCGTCCTGAGTCGATGAGCGCGAGTAGGCGAGGTCGGTGACGCACTCGGTCGCGAGCAGCATCTTGTAGGAATACATGTCCTTCATCGGGATGTAACAGGTGTTCAGGGCCGCACGGCACTGCTGCGCGTTCTTGTAGAAGTTCCCTGAAGTGGCGAAGGTCGAGTCGTCCTCCTTCAGACTGCACGAAGGAAGGAGGAGAGCCCCCGCAAAAAGTGACAGTATTATATTTCTTGCTTTCATTTCCTGTAAATTTTAGAATCCCGAATGCTTTAGAATCTTGCCTGAATGCTGAACACTATGGTGCGTGCCTTAGGATATGCACCCATGTCGAGACGGCGCAGGGTCGATGACTCGCTGTCGGAGCCGGAATAGGAGACGTCAGGGTCGAAGCCGTTGTACTTCTTCCAGAGGAGAAGGTTCTCGCCGCTGACGCTCAGGGTGATGTCCCTCATCCACTTGACCTTCTCGGAAAGGTCGAAGGTGTAGCCGAGGGAGACGTTCTTGAGCCTTATGTAGGAAGCGTCATAGACCATCCTGTCGCTCGGAACATCCTTGCTCATCGAGCCTCCGGCGCGAGGGTAGTCTGACTCCGGATTGCGGACAGGGTGCCATGAGTTCACCATGTAGCGGTACTGGTTGGTGTTGTTTCCGCCGGCCATATAGAGTTCGGAGAAGTTGTAGAGCTTGCCTCCGAAGGAATATGCGATATAGACTCCCAGCTTGAGGTTGCCGAAGAACGTGAAGGTGTTCTGGAATCCTCCGTAGAGCCACGGGTCGGCGTTGCCGAGATAGACGAGGTCGTTCTGGTCGAGGGTGCCGTCGCCGTTGATGTCGTGGTAGCGCGGAGTTCCGAGATAGGAGCCGTAGTTGGCCTCGGTCAGGACGGAGGCGGAGGTGTAGGCATGAGTGACCTCGTTGCGTCTGAACTCGTCAAGGTTGTGCCATACCCCGGCATAGCGGAATCCCCAGAGGGAGTTGAGCGGATAGCCCTTCACGAAGCCGTGCATCATGAACGGGTTGTTTCCGCCGGAGTCGGCCACGGAGATGTATTCCGAGGTGCCGATGTCATCGACGGTCTGGGTGTTGTGCGAGAAGGTGAGGTTCGTGGTCCACGTGAAGTTGCGGCGCACGATGTTGCGGCTCTCTATGGAAAGCTCGGCTCCGTAGTTGGAGGTGTTTCCTAGGTTCACGAAATGCGTGCTGAAGCCCGTCTGGTCGGCGACGCGCACCTCCATGAGAAGGTCGCGGGTCTTGGAGACATAGCCCTCCGCCGTGATGTTGAGACGGCTGTTGAAGAAGGACATATCGACCGCGAGGTTGTAGAGGTCGGTCTTTTCCCAAGTGAGGTCAGGGCTCGGGAGCTGGCCGCGGTAGTAGGCCGCTTCCTGACTGCCGCCGAAGAGGTAGCCCTTGGAGTTCGTGGAGAGCCTTTCGAGGCTTCTGTAGGCATCGACCGCGTCGTTTCCCGTGCGGCCCGCGCTGAAACGGACGGCGAGGTCGTCAATCCACCTCACCCTCTTGAGGAACTTCTCATTCTTGATGTTCCACTTGAGAGCCGCTGACGGGAAGAATCCCCACTTGTTGTTGGCGGCGAAGTTGGAGGCTCCGTCGGCACGTCCGGTCATTGTAACATAGTAGCGCGAGCGGTAGCTCCAGTTGGCGCGTGCGAGAACGGACATCTTCGTGGTCTTGAGCGTCGATGATGACGGAACGAGGGTGTTCTTGTCGGTCACGCCGCCCATGTTGTTCCATTTCACGGAATCCACGAGATAGCCCGAGCCTGTGAGTCCGAGGGAGTTGGAGACATAGCGGTAGGCTGTGAATCCTCCGAGGACATCGAATTTATGTCCCCCCCTTTTGAGGTTATAGGTAATCGTGTTCTCCGAAGAAAGGGTCATGTCGTCGCGCTCGGTCCTCGTCGCGTCACCTCCCTCGCCCGGATTCTTTGCAGGAAGCGAGCTCGGGCTATAAACGAAGTTATGCGACTGGTAGCCGTAGAACGAGTTGCTGCTGCGCAGCTTGAGGTTCTTCACCGGCTCGATTTCGAGATAGACCGAATGGTTCTGGGAGACCTTGTTTATGTAGCTGGTCTTGAGGGCGATGAGAGCCGTAGGAGGGTTGTAGGTCGAAGACACGCCGTTCTCGTCGTCCATGATGCTGTAGTCGGTGGTCTTGAGCAGCGGGCTGAGGTACATCGTGGAGCGGATGCCCGTGCCTCCGATGGACGCGACGTTCTTGTCCTGATGGCGGTAGGTGAACGAGCCCTTGTAGCCGGCCTTCAGCCACTTGTAGAGCTGACGGTCGAGGTTGATTCGTCCGGTGTAGCGCCTCTGGCCGGTGTTCTTCACGATACCCTGCGTGTCGTTGTAGCCGAAGGAGGCGTAGTAGTTGCTGCCCTTGGCTCCTCCGCTGACGGAGAGGTTGTAGTTCTGATAGACCGCGGTGCGCATGATTTCACCGATCCAGTCCGTACCGTCGCCGAGCGAGAGAGGGTTCTTGTAGGGATATTTAGAAAGTGGGGCGCCATCGACAGCCTCCTCATTGGAACCGATGAAATAGGCTATGTCGTTGCGGTACTGGGCATATTCATAAGCCTTCATGAGGTCCAGTCCCTTAGGAAGCTGGCTGATTCCGGCCTCCGCCTTGAAGGTGATGCGCGGACGGTCGCCGGTGTTGCCCTGCTTTGTGGTGACGATGATGACTCCGTTGGAACCCTTGGAACCGTAAATCGCCGTCGAGGATGCGTCCTTGAGAACCGAGATGGACTCGATGTCGGCGGAGTTAAGGTCGCCCAGGTCTGAGACCGCGTCCATCACGCCATCGACGACGATAAGAGGCTCGTTGGAGGCGATAATCGAGCGCGTTCCGCGGATGCGGATGGAAGTCGATGCTCCCGGCTCTCCCGTTGTTGACATGATGTCCGCGCCCGCGATGCGCCCCTGAAGGGCCTGATCGACCGAAAGGACAGGAGCGTCCTTGATGTCGGCCATCTTCACGTTGGTGACTGAACCCGTGAGGTCCTGCTTTCGCACTGAACCATAGGCGATTGTCACCGCCTCGTTCAGGGTAAGGTTGCTGTCCGGAAACATCGCCACGGTGACTTTCTTGCCCTTCACGGCATTCACGCGGCTGTTCGCGAATCCGAGGAACTGAACTTCGAGCACCGCGCCCGCAGGCACATTGCTGATTGTGAACTCGCCCTTCGCGTCGGTTGCCGTTCCGTCAGTGGTGCCGACGACCGTCACGAAGGCTCCGGTGAGGGGTTCTCCGCCGTCATCGACGACGATTCCCGAAACAGAAAACCGCTCCCCATCATT
>CAVBPI010000114.1:0-1471 GCA_963596955.1 bacterium
CCGCAAAGGGAGTGCAGGCATCCGAGAAAGCGTCGTTCATCCTCCACAAGAAGCCTGCGGCAATCCTCAAGACCACCATCGGCAAGGACATCGAGGACGTTGAAATCTCGTTTGACGCGAAAAACGCGGAATTCAAGTTCGGTCAGACGATTGTAATCTGCCGTCTCATCGTGGGCAAATATCCCAAGTACCGCGAGGTCATCCCGCAGAACAACTCCAACGTGCTCAAGATTGACAGGGTTCAGTTCCTCAACACTATCAGGCGCGTGTCCGTGTGCGCGAACAGGGCTTCGAATCATGTGAAGTTCGACATGACGGAAGGCGCGATTGAGGTGTCGGCGCAGGACCTCGGGTTCTCGATTGCGGCGCACGAGAAGATTGCGTGCAGCTACGAGGGGGCGCCTCTCACAATCGGGTTCAAGTCCCCGTTCATGATTGAGATTCTCTCGAATTTCAGCTGCGGCGAGATTGAGATGAAGTTCCTCGACGACAAGCGTGCGGCGCTCATTCAGCCGGGCGAGAATGAACCTGAAAGAGAGAAACTCTGTGGAATAATTATGCCTATTATGATTTCTTAGTATGAAATTAAATTTGGAGAAGCCGGTGGTTTTCTTTGACATTGAGAGCACCGGACTGAATATACCTTCGGACTCGATAATCGAGCTCTGTTTCGTCAAAGTTTTCCCGGACGGGGAAAGGAGGGTCAAGACTTGGAGGGTCTGCCCATGGGACTATGTGAACAACTGCCAGAGGCCGATTGACCCGAGCGCGATGGCGGTGCACGGAATAACTGACGAGGAACTGAAGGATGAGCCTAAGTTCTGGGAAATCGTGGATGAGGTCGTCGAGTGGATGAAGGATTCGGAACTCGGAGGATACAACTCGCAGAAGTTCGACCTGCCGATGCTTGCCGAGGAAATCGAGCGGACGAGAACCTTCAGGCGCAAGGCTCTCGACATAGACCTGCACGCGAAGAAGATGATTGACGCGCAGCTGATTTATTTCGCCTACGAACCGCGCAACCTCAAGGCCGCCCACCGATTCTACTGCGGATGCGACTTCGAGAACGCGCACGCGGCGGAGGCCGATGTGCTCGCGACGGTCGAGGTGGTGGAGGCTCAGCTTGACAAATATTCGACGGTAGATCCGGACAAAGGCTATCCGGTGCTGAAGAACGACCTGAACGCGCTGTCAGGATTCGTCAAGACAAGGTACGTCGATTTTGCCGGCCGCCTGATTCTCAACGACAAGGGAGAACCGGAGGTGAATTTCGGGAAATATAAGGGAAAGTCAGCGAAATGGGTCTATGAGAACGACCCGTCCTATTTCAGCTGGATTGACAGGGGCGACTTCATGCTCGACACGAAGCATCAGTTCGCGAAGCTGAAGGAGCAGTTCGAGGCGGAAAGACGCGAGGCCATGCGCAAGCCGCTGAGCGAGAGCGAGACCGCGGATGCGGCCGCAGCTCTGA
>CAVBPI010000114.1:1621-2868 GCA_963596955.1 bacterium
TGACAGCGGACGCCTTTTCTAAAAATTGGAAATATGAATATCGTTGTGAAACATCTGGACGGAACCTGTACATGCAGGCCGGACACGACTTGGGAACGTGAGAACAAGGATATATATGCGATTCCCGCAGTGAGCGCATACAGATACACGCCGGTTCTTTTTGTCCGCGTGAGCAAGGCCGGCAAATGCGTGGGCTACAAATTCGCGTCACGCTATTACGACGGTTTCAATTTCGGAGTGCTGCTCTACGGGGGACTTCCGTCAGGGACTGCCATTGATGATTCTGCCGCTGAAAACGCCGTGGAAACAGGCTCGGCAACCGCTGAGGGACTGCACTGGTCGTCCTGTCTCGACCACAGTTCAATACTCCCCTTCCCGCTCTACAATCCCGTAGTGCTTGAAAACGACGAAAATGAATTCACTCTGAGGAAAAACGGCGCCGTGCTGTTCAGCACCGAGGAAGGAAGCGCCGAGATGATAGAGAACGCCATCGCGGAAGCCTCCGAGCTTGTCTCGCTGCGAATCGGCGACATCATCGCCATCGAACTTCAGGAGCCGCTTCCGCTGGTCGAAAGACCGTCCGGCACCGCCGAACAGGACTGCCTTCTGGTCGGCAATTTCCTCGAAACAGAAACCTTCCGCCATCAGATAATCTTCTGAGCGGCGGAGCAGGCCCGGACATGACTTGACAGTCGCATTACACAACATTGCCTCTCAACACTTTAAACTAAACTTATGGTTCAGACACTAATAGCGAACTCCGGCATCCAGTTCTTCTCAAGGGACATCCTGATTGACCCGAACGACGGCTTCAGGCAGGTGTTTTACGAATGGTTTGACGAGCAGCAGGTCGAACAGGTACTTGAGTATGCATACGAAATCAAGCAGCTGGAGAAGTTCGTCCACTACTCCGACATGATTAGATACGGTTTCGTGGATGCGGAAGGAAATCTTTTAGTTGAGCCGAATGTCATAGATGCCAACCCGGAGGTCAGAGTGATTCATAAAGGCGACATCGGACTCTGCCCTAACCTTTTCAGGATGAGGCTCGGCGACAAGAACAACTGCTCCCTGTCAAAATATCTGGATACATGGCTTCCGGCGCCATACTACGAAACGGACCGTTCCGGAAAATTTCTGCCGGGTCCGTACAACTGGTGCCGGTTCAAGATATGCAATGCGGCGGAAGAAGACGGAAAGATTCGTGCTACCATCCTCTTCGCATTCGACACTCACACGGCATACTC
>CAVBPI010000114.1:2878-3537 GCA_963596955.1 bacterium
CTCCGAATCGGAGAAAAGATTTCAACTGTGCGCAGACGCGGATAAGATGATTGACTTCTGCACGGGGAAGAATGACTGGATAAGGACTTACCTGATGAAGATTGCCTATGGAACGGACGACATAAACAAGATTCCGCCACAGGTACAGTACAAGTACTCATTCCTGGCTTCATACTATATGCTCATCAGCTATGTTTCCAAGAATGTTGACCTTCCTCAGGTGAAGCTCATCCGCGACAGAGGAATGGAGGAAATCAATGTGGAGATGATTATAGACATCGGAAATTCGCGGACATCGGCAATCCTGTTTGAAGACGCCGACTTCAAGAAAGTCCAGTCGCTGAAGCTTCAGGATTTCACTCATCCGCTCCTGCCTGACGGCTCCCTGAACCGTGTGGATGACGCATTTAATATGCGCATAGCCTTCAGCAAGGTGGACTTTGGCGGGAATTTAGACGGAAGCACCCAGTTCACATGGCCCAGCATTGTCCGTTTAGGCCGCGAAGCCGAATATCTCACCCACGAGGCGGCCAATTTGTCCATAGGCAAACAGACGCTCTCAACATATTCCAGCCCAAAGCGTTATCTCTGGGACGACAAGGAACGCCCCGAGGAATGGAGATTCGTGAACCTGCATGACGGAACCGACAGGCCGCCTA
>CAVBPI010000114.1:3547-7353 GCA_963596955.1 bacterium
GCCTATTCTGAAAGGCATAACCAACTATTTCAATTATGACGGACATCTGGATGAGGACGGCTATGGCACTGGAGCCAATTATTCCAGAAAAACGCTGATGACATTCGCCTTTCTGGAAATCTTGGCACAGGCCGTCTCACAGGTAAATTCCCATGAATACCGCGAGTTCAACGGAAGCCTCAATGTTCCGCGCCGCATAAACAGGATTATACTCACCTGCCCTACGGCAATGTCTAAGTTTGAGCAGAAGTCCCTGCACTCAAGTCTGGAAGACGCCATTTTCGGCATCGACAAGTTCAACAACAATATCGACTCGTCGGCAGTTCCGCTCAACATTACCGTGGAGCCTTCCCTCAAGCGTGACAGCGACGATAATACCCCATGGATTTTCGACGAGGCGACCTGCTCACAGTTCGTCTATCTGTATGGAGTCCTTGCGACGAGGTACAGAAACAACGCAAAGGATTTCTTCGACATCTACGGGAAAATCAGGGATGTCGGCGGTAAGCGGAAAAGCAGCATCGTAATCGGGTCTCTGGACATAGGAGCCGGAACGTCCGACGTCACCGTATGCCGCTATGAATACAACGAAAATAAGCCGGCGCAGCTGAAGCCGATTCCGGTTTTCTGGGACAGCTTCGATTATGCCGGTGATGATATGCTGCGGGTACTCATCAACAATGTCCTTCTCGAAGGAGACGACGGAATACTTCAGAAATATCTTTCAGACAAAGGACTGGACCAGAAAACCATATATTCAAAGCTCTTTGACTTCTTCGGAGAGGATCACAACAAGCTGTCCTTCAGGGACAGGACGATTCGCCGGGACTTCAACATACAGGTTCTTGTTCCGATTATGTATTATTTCCTCAATCTGATGAGTCGCGGGGAAAAGTATCGGGAGATCTGCTTTGACGAAATATTTGCAGGCTCGATGCCAAGCTCCGTGGTCATCGAGGCATTCGACGAAAAGTTCGGGGTGTCCCTTTCAGAAATAAGGTGGAAATATGACGCGGAAGTCATGACGCGCCTCATCGAGCGCGCGATGGATTCTCTGATAGAGAATGTAGCGACCGTCATGTATGCCTACAACTGCGACCTTGTGCTTCTCTCCGGCAGACCGACATCACTCAAAGTAATCAGGAACATTTTTCTCAAGTACTTTGCCGTCGCTCCCGACCGGCTCATCTCCCTCGCCGATTTCAGAATCGGACACTGGTATCCGTTCGCGGACAGGAACGGCTATCTGACCGATTCCAAGTCAATCGTTCCGGTAGGCGCGATGATAGCCTATCAGGCGTCGCACGCTGGCGGGTTCAACGGTTTCCTGCTGGACCTCAAGGAACTGGGCAACCGCATATCCCCTACCACCGAATACTTTTTCAAGATGAATCCGAACAGGCGCAATAGCAAGTGCTTCATCTCGCCGGATGTCAACAGCGGGGAGTTTCCTGTCGATGTATTCCCGACATACGTGGGAAGCAAGCAGTTTGACATTGAGAACTATCCGATGCGCCCGTTCTATGTTTTCGACATTGACGAAGCGAACGTCACACGCCGTGTCAGACATCAGAAATCCGACGAGGGCATAGATCTGACACAGCAGGAATTTCAGGCGCTGGTCAAGGCCGAGAGGGAAAAGATTCTTGCAAAATGTCCATTGTCGGTCAAGCTTGTCCGGGAGGACTATGCCGAGAGCAAGGAGATGCTGACTCTGGAGCGCGTTGCCGGAGATGACGGGGATGAGCTGAATGTCAGAGACTTCAAGCTTGAGGTACAGAGTCTCAATGACCCGGATTGCTACTGGCTCGATTCGGGTGAGTTTAATATAAACATCGTCGCAAACGACAAAGAAATGGCCGAATAAGATGAAAGCAGTTATAGACAAACAGTTACAGGCTATCGAAAAGGCCCTGCACTGGTCGGCCAACGTGCCCGAGGCCGAACGGTTCCAGTTCAGGCAGAATCTGATCAACATCAGGCGGGAACTGAACAAGGTCCGCTATGCCGTAGAAGAGCATTGTTCCGCAGCAGCATTCGGCGAGAGCCAGATGGGCAAGTCATATCTTATCAGCGCAATGCTCTCCAAACCCGGCGAGGCATTCTGTGTGACGGACACATCGACCGGGACCAAATATAATTTCATCAATGAAATCAACCCCAGCGCCCCAGGCTCGACCGTGGAGGCCACCGGTCTTGTCACCCGCTTCACGGCAAACAACGATGACGCAAACATCCCGCAAGGGTATCTCAAGATTCGTCTTCTGACTGTCGTCGATTTGATTCTTATCCTCAGCGAGTCCTATTATACGCAAGTCGTCGATTATGACAACAGCCGGATTCTGCGCACGGCGGACATCAATGAACGTCTGGCCGGCCTTCAGCTGGGAAATGTTCAGGAGAAAACCATTCTTGCGGAAGATGACATTCTTGACATTGAGGAATATATGCGCTCCCTTCTGATATATAACCGCGCCGTCCTGAACATTGTTGATTCGGATTATTTCCCGTTCCTGCTCAAGAATGTCAGGAAAATGTCGGAGGAGCAGATTCTCGACATAGTCACCTTCCTCTGGGACAACAATGACGACGTGAGCCGGCTCTTCCGCGATCTGATAAGCGCATATCGTGAGATTGATTTTTCCGACATCATTTATGTCCCGTTCAAGTCCGTGCTTCGGAAACACGGCACCATGCTGGATGTATCGCGTCTTAACGAGATGTACTGCAAACCGGAAAACGAGCCTTCCGAATATATTCCCACGACCGATGTCCGGACATCCTCCGGCCGGAATCTTCAGACAAAGAAGTCGTTTCTCAGCGCCCTTTCGGCGGAACTGTATTTCGTACTTCCCACCAATGTCGTCGAAGAGCATCCTTTCCTTCAGAACATGGATATTCTGGACTTCCCTGGAGCACGGAGGCCTGAAAAGATTAAGGCCGCCGGCCTTTCCGAGGGCAACAACCTGCCGACGGCTTTCCGCAGGGGCAAGGTCTCGTACCTCTTTAATAAGTATTCGGCCGCAAAGCGCATAAATTCACTGATGTTCTGCCACAACAACAATCAGTCGGCAGAGAGCACGATGAGCTATATCCTCAACAACTGGGTTGAGAAGAACCTTGGAGCCACGCCTCAGGAGCGCGAGTCCATCATCAGCAAATCAAAGGTATCGCCGCTGTTCATCATAAGCACATGGTTCAACAAAGATTTGGTGTACCACGACGAAGTTAAGGGGCGGGAGGACCTTGATGAACGCTGGAGACGGAGGTTCAATACTGTTCTGGAAGGCGAGGTTCTGAAGTCCCTGTCAGACGATGGCGGCGGGCATTGGTTCAACAACTGGACTTCAAGGCCATATTTCGACAACATATATATGCTGAGGGACTTCAAGTTCTCAAAGGAGTTCTTCTCCGGTTATCACCCCGGACCTGAGAACAAGTCTCCGGAACTGGAACCGATAGTAAACCCGGCATATCCGGAATTTATGCTGGACCTGAAGAAATCCTTCTGCACCGACGACTTCGTCAAGAAACATTTTCCGAATCCGGAAGAGGCATGGGATGACGCGGCGACAATCAACAAGGACGGCACGCTCCGCATAATCAGCGGTCTCAATGCCATTGCTCCGAATCTCAATGACGCGCGTGAGGCACGCTTCTCGGCGGACATCCGCGCTCTGATTGCCAGACTCAGGGCCACGCTTGAAAGTTATTATCACACGAGCGACATTGCGGAAGAAATCCGCAAGGCAAAGAAGCAGGCACGCCGAGCCAATATGCAGATTGATGCCCAGATAGGGCAGGAT
>CAVBPI010000115.1:0-7288 GCA_963596955.1 bacterium
ATTTTATGGTTGCATGAGCAAAACAATCCCAGCGCGAAAATGAGCGCGGTCGTAAAGAATTTGTTGTACATAATGTTGGGATTTAAGTGTATAATTATTGGGTTAGTGTTTGATTGTGGCGCGGTTTATTCAAAGTCTTCGTCATCATAATTGCTGGTCTGGAATTCCCCATGAAAATGCGAACCGTCCTCGCAACTGATGTCTATTGTGTAGTAGCCGGATGCTCCGAATAGAATTGTAGAGAACATTCCGGCGGATGTTTTGACGGAACCTTGAGTCGTTTCTCCTGATAGAAGATTTTGGATTCTAATTTCTGCGGTGCCAAGGTCTTCTGTAAATTCAAGGATAATCTCGTTTGATGCTGCAATGTAGTAGCATTCTACTGGTATCTGAGCGACACCGCGTGTTGGCCTACCTTGGGTTGGTGTCAAAGTTATTCGGATGTTACCCCATCTGTTGATTCTGAGCCATAGATGAGAACTGGCAGCATCAGAATTGATGCGATTATGATTAGGAACTTTTTCATTGATGTAAATTTTATGTCAATGATGCAAAGTTCGGGATATGTAATTGATTTTCATGTGTGAATGGCGATGAAATTCATTACATATTGATATTTGTAACTGATTGGTATGTAGATTGTTACGGTTTGGTGTCAGAAGCGAATCTTACATCTAATTCTAACTAATTGATAATCAGTGTCTTGGCGTTTGGGGCTTATGAGATAGGTAATTCTTTGTGCAGCAGGGCGTTACTTGGAAAACACAGTTGCGTATAGTTCTTTGTTTTCGGTGTTTGATGACAGTATCCTTTGTAGCAGACGATGCTTTCGGGAATATATGTCTCCTTTGCTTTTGTCCATGAGGCGGGCAATCAGCGATGCGTCGAAGCCGGCGATTACATAGCAGACCAGTCTGAAGTCGTCATTCGTAAAGTTTTTCATGTCTGCCCTGATCTTCGACATGAGTCCGTCCATCTCCTGATTTATGAGTTTTTCAAGCTCGTTGTTTTCTCCACGTTCGTTTCTGACGCTGTTCAACAGAGGAACAATCCTTTCTTTGGCGAATTGTTCCCTTGAACTGTCGTCCTGAAGCATGACATAGTCGTCACATAACTTCCTTAGTATGCTGAACTTTGATGTCACGCTGTAGAATAGCTTTTTCTTGAGTCTGGAAAATTCGCCTCTTTCATTTTCGGTAACTGAAAGAATTGCTTCCTTTTCTGTTTCAAGTTTCTGAATTTTTCGATTTTTCAGCAGCATCAGGAGCACAATTACGCAGATTAGGGACAGAATCAGGGATATTGATACAAGCGTTATTGTCAGGCTTGATTGCCTGGCGCGAACTGCCTCCTGCTCATAGAACGCATTCAGTGACTTGAGCGAGCTCTCTTTCAGGCGTTGGCTTAATATGCTGTCCTGATAATTGACGCTTTGCTCCAGAAGTTCGAGCGCTCTGCCGCTGTCGTTTTTTTGCCGGGCTATGCAGTACTCCCAATAAGACATATGTTCGGGATAAGGTCCGTCGGATGACTTGATTCCATTGATGATGGCATCGGCGGTTTGAACATCTCCCTTTTTGGCATACGCATACGCAAGAACTCCGTAGTCGTCCGGGGTAATGACGGCGTTGCAGTCATTAAGAGCCTCTAAATAAAGCGTGATTGCGCGTTCCGGTTCTTTGTCCGGTTTTGCCATCATCATCTTTGCATAGGAAGTCAGAAACTGCGGAATGTAGAAACTGTCCCTCTGTTCCTTGAACCATGACAGCCCGGAAAGGTAGAACTCCTCCGCCTTGTCATACATTTCGCTGCTGCAGTATGCGTTTCCTATAGTGAGTTTGCTGCTGTTGATTTTCCGCTGATTTCCGGTGCGTCTGATGAACTCATGCCCCAGCAGCGCGGACTCCAGTTCAGCTTCGTAATTGTAGTCCTTGCTGAAAGCCGACGACTTCGAGAGGAGAGCCAGACCGGCGAACATATCATCACCGAGCGATTCCGCCATATTCTGCGCCTTTGTGTAATAGACAGTCGCTTGGGGATAATTTTCATCATTGTAGCAGGCACATCCCTGATAAAAAAGGGTCAGCATCTTCTCCCTTTTTTGCCAAGGCATCCGGTAATACTCTGCGGCCGGGCGTATGTCGTCGGCTGTCACGGAGCCGAAGCCCTTGTCTATTGTCATAGACCTGACGATGGCAAGCCTCGCGGACGATTGCCTGTCAAGATTCTTGACCGCCCTCATCGAGTCGATGACTGCAAGCACGCTGTCCGGATTCTCATCGACGCGGCTCTCTAGAAGCCGGAACTCACGGGACAGGCTTGACGAGCATCCGCAACAGGTCGCGATTGCGGCCAGCGCAAGGACAATGACAGACGGCTTTTTCATAGATATGCTTCTCCGTAATGTCTATTTTCGTCCGCGGGGGCGTCGGCGGCCGGTGGGTTCGGTGGTCTCGATGATGGATTTGCAGTCGGCTTCGGTGAGCTTGCGGACGTCGGTCTTGGACGGAATCTTGTAGTTGCCGCCGTCAAACTTGATGTACGGGCCGTAGTTGCCGTTGATGACGGTGATTCCGCTGTCCTTGAACTCGGCTATGATTTCGTTTGCCTTCTTGTTCTTGCTCTCGTCGATGACGGCTATGCATTCGTCGAGCGTGATGGAGAGCGGGTCGGACTTCTTCGGGAGGGAGACGTTGCGGTCGCCGTATTTGAGGTAGGGGCCGAAGCGTCCCTTGGTGCAGACTATCGGGATTCCCTTGTACTCGCCGACCGTGCGCGGAAGCTGGAAGAGCTTGAGCGCGTCCTCGAGCGTGAGGGTTTCGATGAGCTGGCCCGGCGCGAGGTTCGCGAACTGGCGGCCCTCACCCTCGCCCTTCTGGACATACGGGCCGAACTTTCCGAACTTCGCCACGAGAGGCTGTCCGTCGGAAGGGTCGGTGCCGAGCTCGCGGCTGACGTGGCTGTACTCGTTGTTGTGCAGGCATTCCTCCACGGTCTTGTGGAACGGAGCGTAGAAGTCGCCTATCACGCGGTTCCATTTCAGCTCGCCTTCGGCAATCTCGTCGAGCTCATTCTCAACGTTCGCCGTGAAGTTGTAGTCGAGGATTTCGCTGAAGTTCTTCACGAGGAAGTCCGTGACGATGACCCCGATGTCCTGCGGGAGAAGCTTGCCCTTTTCCGCGCCCACGGTCTCCGTGCGGTCAATCGCCGAAATCACCCCGTCCCTCATCTTGAGGTCGGTGACCTTGACCTCCGTGCCCGGCTTGTCGCCGATTGTGACATATCCCCTCGCGCGGGTGAGGGTTCCGACGATGGTCGAGTAGGTCGATGGACGGCCGATTCCGAGCTCCTCGATTTTCTTGATGATGGTCGCCTCGGAATAGCGCGGCGGCGCGGCGGTGAAGCGGCATTCCGCGGTCATCTCCACCTGCTGCACCCTGTCGCCGACCTTGATGTCCGGGATGACGGGCATCTCGTCGTCGTCCTGCTGCTCGTCGTCGCGTCCCTCGATGTAGAGCCGCAGGAATCCGTCGAACTGAATCTTCGTGGCCTGCGCCGTGAACTTGCCTTCGGTCCTGTCGGACGAGAGCCTCACGTCGGTCCGGAGGGTCTTCGCGTCGGCCATCTGGGAGGCCACGGTACGCTTCCAGATGAGTTCGTAGAGCTTCTTCTCCTGAGCCGTGCCGTCGATGGAGACGCGGTCTATGTAGGTCGGGCGGATGGCCTCATGGGCTTCCTGGGCGCCCTTGGACTTGGTCTTGTAGTTGCGTACCTTGGAGTACTCGGCCCCATATTCCTTGCAGATGTATTCCTTCGCGGCGTTTATCGCGAGTCCGGAGAGGTTGGTGGAGTCGGTACGCATATAGGTGATGAGTCCGCTCTCGTAGAGATTCTGGGCGATTCTCATGGTCTGGCTCACGGGCAGGTGCAGCTTGCGGGAGGCCTCCTGCTGGAGGGTCGAGGTCGTGAACGGGGCCGCCGGCGTGCGCGTGCCTTCCTTGTTCTCGATGTCGCTCACCGCAAACTGCGCCCCGATGCATTTGCCGAGAAATTCCCGCGCCTCTTCCAGCGTCCCGAACTTCCTGTCCAGCACGGCCTTGAGGAATGTCCCCGTGCCGGTGTTCTCCGGGTGGAAAAGAGCCTCGATGCGGTAGAACTGCTCCCTCTCGAACGCCTGAATCTCCCTTTCCCTATCTACTATGAGCCTCAGCGCCACGGACTGCACGCGGCCTGCGGAGAGCTTCGGCTGCACCTTCCTCCAGAGCACCGGCGACAGCTCGAACCCGACCAGACGGTCGAGCACGCGGCGGGCCTGCTGCGCATCGACGAGGTCCATGTCGATGTCGCGCGGATTCTCCACGGCGTTGAGTATCGCGGACTTGGTGATTTCCTGGAAAGTGATTCTCCTCGTGTTCTCCTTCTTCAGTCCGAGCGTCTCGTAAAGGTGCCAGGATATGGCCTCTCCCTCGCGGTCGGCATCGGACGCGAGCCACACTGTCCGTGCGTCGGCGGCGAGCTTCTTCAGCTCTGAGACCAGCTTGCGCTTGCCCGCAGGAACCACATATTCAGGTTTGAATCCGTCCTTTATATCGACGCTCAGCTCATTGTCGTGCAGGTCCCTGATGTGTCCTTCGCTCGACTTGACGATGTATTTCCCCTTTCCCAAATATTCCTGAATCTTCTTCGCTTTCGTCGGAGACTCGACAATTACAAGATTTTCCGCCATATCAATATGTATCCTTAAAATTTTATACCTTAATATATACTGCAATTTTCGTTTGCGGCTGCAAAGTAACGGACAATTCGTCCATATTTCCAAATTTATTGACTAATTTTGTGACTTTGTACGAAAAAATATGCCCGATGCATGAAAAACCGGGGCGGAAAAAACGGAAAACATAAAGTTAGGAATATATGACCGAAAATACGAAAAAAAAGATAGTGCAGTGGTTCTGGGGACTGTTTCTTACTCCTATATGTCTGCTTTCGCTGATGATTCTGCTCGTCTGGGCGTTCGCCGACATCCCTTCGTTCGAGGAACTGGAGAACCCGGACAGCAAGCTTGCCACGCAGATTATCGCCTCGAACGGTGACATCCTGACGACCATCCACGACGAGAACCGTCTTTTCGTCAGCTACGACGAACTGTCGCCCTACCTCGTCCAGGCGGCGGTGGCCACTGAGGACTCCCGCTTCTACAGCCATTCCGGGATTGATTTCTGGAGCCTCGGGCGCGTGTTCTTCAAGACCCTTCTCGGCCGCGATTCAAGCCAGGGCGGCGGCAGCACCATAACCCAGCAGCTTGCCAAGACCCTTTACCCGAGGGCGGACGTGAGCAGCAAGGTGCCGGGGTGGTCGAAGGTGAAGATGGTGTGGATTAAGCTGAAGGAGTGGATTACGGCGGTGAAGCTGGAGCGCAACTACACCAAGGACGAGATTATGGACATGTATATGAACGCCGTGTTCTTCGGGAGCAATGCCTACGGGGTGAAGGCGGCGTCGAGGACGTTCTTCGCGAAGAATCCGTCCGAACTGACGGTCGAGGAGAGCGCGACTCTGGTCGGGATGGTGAACAAGCCTACGCGCTACAACCCGGTCATAAATCCTGATAAGTCGCTGCAGCGCAGGAACTTCGTGCTTTCCCAGATGGAGAAGGCCGGCTATCTCACTCAGGCTCAGTGCGACTCGGTTCAGCAGATTCCGATTAACGTGTCGTCCCATCAGGTCATGGACCACAATGCCGGGCTGGGACCGTATTTCAAGGATATGCTCATACGCACCATGAAGGCCTCCAAGCCTCGCCGCGGCGACTACTACTATGCCGAGGACTATGCCGCCGACTCGCTTCGCTGGGAGACCGACGCTCTTTACGGCTGGCTTGACAAGAACCGCAAGGCCGACGGCTCGAAGTATGACCTCTACCGCGACGGGCTGCGGATTTACTCGACCATAGACAAGAATATGCAGCGCTATGCGGAGGAGGCCGTGGCGGAGCATCTCGGAAAGGACCTGCAGCCGACTTTCTTCCGTGAGTTGCGGCGCAAGCCCAACGCGCCTTTCGCATCGGACGTGGATGTGGCGACGAGGGACCGTCTCATGAAGCAGGCACGCCGCTGGAGCGACCGCTACCGCATGATGAAGAAGGACGGCGCGTCGGAGTCCGAAATCATGAAGAGTTTCGGCGTGAAGACCCAGATGAGGGTGTTCTCATGGAAGGGGAAAGGATATATCGACACTCTGATGACCCCGGACGACTCCATAAAGTACTACAAGTCATTCCTCCGCGCGGCTTTCGTCGCCGTTGAACCCAACACGGGATTCGTCAAGGCTTATGTCGGCGGGCCGAACTACCGCTGGTTCAAGTACGACAACGCGCGCCAGGGCAAGAGGCAGGTCGGCTCGACCATAAAGCCGTTCCTCTACTCGCTTGCCATGCAGGACGGCCTCACCCCATGCACCGAGGTCGTGAATGTTCCGCAGACATTCATCGTCGGGGATGACACCTGGACTCCGCGAAGCACCGACCGCGACGAGTGGATAGGGCTTACGGTGACGCTGAAATGGGGACTGACGAAGAGCTCGAACAACATCTCTGCCTACTTGATGAAGCAGTACGGCCCGCACGCAATGGCGGAGATGATGCATAAGATGGGCATAAGCGGCCATCTCGACGAGGTTGAGTCGCTCTGCGTGGGCTCTACTGACCAGATGCCGTATGACATGATCGCCGCCTACAACACTTTCCCTTCTAAGGGAATGGCAATCACCCCTATGTTCGTCACGAGAATCGAGGACAACACTGGCAACACCATCGGGGAGTTCACGAACCACAAGAAGGTGGCGCTCAGCGAATACACCGCTTATGAGATGGTCGATATGATGCGCTCCGTCGTGGATCACGGCACGGGAATCAGGCTTCGCGCAAAATATGGGCTGAAGGGCGAGATTGCCGGAAAGACCGGAACCACGAACGACAACTCTGACGGCTGGTTCATAGGCTACACTCCTACGATTACGGCCGGCGTCTGGGTCGGCGGCGAGGACCGTCAGATTCATTTCAACTCCACGGCGCTCGGAGGCGGCTCGAACATGGCGCTGCCGATTTGGGGAATCTTCATGAAGAAGGTTCTGCGTGACGGGACACTTGGAATCAGCGAGGAGGACCGCTTCACCCAGCCGTCGGGAGTCGTGATGAACATCGGCTGCGATGCGCTCGCCACCAAGGCTCCGGGGGAGAAGAAGACCGTCGAGACGCAGGAGGCGGCTGAAGAGGATTACTATTTTGAAT
>CAVBPI010000116.1:0-7271 GCA_963596955.1 bacterium
ACTTCAACAGGAAACAGAAGAAACTTTATATAAATGTTGCTATGGACAAGGAATACACTAAAGAATTGATTTACGAGAACTGGATTGGAGGAAAGAAGGTGGGGCGAGAAGAAGGAATACGGGACACGGCAAAACGGGCGCTGGACAACGGTGCCTCTCCGGAATTTGTTGCAAAAATTACCGGACTGAACATGGAGAGCGTGCTGGCTCTCCGGTGATGGAACTTTGGCGGGAGGATGCGAGGCGGCGCGTCACTCCGCCACGGTGAGGGAGCCGGTGAAGGCGGAGTTGGCGCGGTAGTGAGGGGCGTAGAGGGATTCGATTTCGCAGACGGGCGCGGTGAAGACTCCGGACTGCGAGACATAAAACTCGTCCTCTATGGTCGTGTTCTGCTCGGGATAGACGTCGAACCAGTAGTCGATTGCCTCCTCATGAACCTCGCGGTAGCCCTGCGGGGTTATCCACCATGCATTGCCCCCGCTTAGCGCGGCGTTTATTCTCCAGCCGCGGAGGGCGTAGCCGTAGTTCCCGGAGAGCTGACGCACCGGACGGAGGCAGGCGTTGTACGGCGTGCGGACATGAACGAGACTGCGGTTCTCGTCGCTGCTGATGCTGTAGCGGACAACGACCTTCTGTCCTACCGAGAGAGTTTCGCCTGTGCGGAGTTCGCGGAGCTTCGGAACCGTTGTCCCCTCCTGCCCCTTGACGGTGCTCGGGACAAGCTCCTCCACGAGGAACTCACGCTTGAGCGTGAACCCGTTGCCTGCCGCCATGATTTCCTCAAACGGTTTCTCCCAGGTCTTCGTGAGTGAAATCACAGAGGTGGCTAAAAGGGCAGGGGAGCCCTTGCGCACGGAATTTATCGCGTTGATGAACTCGAAGTTCGACTGCCATAGCTGATTCTCTTTCTGCACCATGAGCCAGAGACGGATGCCGTCGGCAATCTCCTCCGCGCGGGCATCGGCCTTTCCGGAGCTGAGTTCGGAGAAGCGGCTCCAGCGGGTGAGCATATCGCAGAGCATGGAGTGCGCGTAGGCTTCGGACGAGAGGAGGGCTCTGAATGGCATCACGGCATTCGGGTAATAGAATCCTCCGGAAGGATGCTCCACGGCATATTCCTTCAGAGACTCGATGTTTCTTGCGAGCGTCTTTTTCATCTTGCGGCACTTTAGACCCAAAGATGTGTCTAATGCGTCGGAATCCGCGGCGATAAGGTTCAGGATAGCGGCGTTGCGGCGAGCCTTCTCAAGAATCCGGCCGTTCAGGGCATCTTCCTTGGCTGACGGCTGGAGATAGGTCCTGAGTTCCTTGACGACTTCCTTGAAGCGTTTCGCGCCAATTTCGGCCTTTATGGACTTTGTGTTGACGGCAATGTCCGGGAAGAACGAGCGGACGTAGGCATATTGCCCCATGGAAATCCCGCAGAACCAGCGACATCCGCCGTGGTCCGCGAACATCTGCCTGTCTGTGTATCTCACCGCGTCGGTGAGTATGCCGTTCCAGTCTGTGCCTGCCGGAAGAAGGCCGTCCTCACGGAGCAGGGCGAGCCTTTCGAGCAGGACTGCCGTTAGAACAGGCGAGGATGACATCCCCGCGAACCATGCGAATCCGCCCTCTTCGCAGCGGCAGTCCAGAAGCTTCTTCACGAGAGCGCCTGTCTCTGCGCCGTCTTCATTTCCGCCGACAAGCCTTACATAGAGCAGCTCGCTGATGTCTAAAAGGTTATTAGACCTGAGTTCGGTTTTCTGCGAGAGGGCTTCGGCAATCATGTCGCTGATTTTTGTCTCGCGCATGACCGCTCCGAAATGGCTGGTGTTCACGAACTGGCTTTCAAGGCTCCGGACAAGCGCGTCCTTATCCATGCCTGTGCGGAAGAGCACCGAATGGGACTCCGTGAGCACCTGCCTGCCATCCAGCACCGGGATTGTCACAAGGAGCGCGTCACTGAACTCGGTTCCCTTGTCTCCATGGGCATTGAATACGGCCTTTATGCTCAGGCGGGCCTTCCCGTTCCGGTACGACTTCATTGAAGCGGCGTCCTGCACGATGACCGCGAAGTCCCGGTTCTCGGACTTGCCGGCTTCGAGGGAGAGAGGACAGTTCTGAACGAAAGTCGGCTGCGTCCCCTCGTCGCCGTCATAGACAAAGACCGTCAGAGTTCCGTCTATCGCCTTTCCGCTGTTGTTGGAAACGGAAGGACGGAATATGTAGCGGTCGCCGCCGTAGAGCAGTGACGGCTCGTGAACGGTGATTGTGACCGGTCTGCTGACAATGAACTCCCTGCGGACAGCGGCATTGTGGAATGTCTTGTCGTGCGCGAAGAGCGCGAGTATGTAGGTCGATAGCTTGTCCGAAGTGCGGAAGCGGAACTCCGCGTTGCCGTCCCCGTCGCTGCGGAGGAACGGCTCGAACGCGAGCGTGCTCTGGAAGTCCTTTCTGATCTTCAGTGGGCTTGCTTTTTCTGAATCGCCGCTGAACTTCGGTTTCTCTTCCGCCAGCTGGAACGTGAGGGCATCCTCGGCTGCATCGCTTTCGATGGACTCGGGCGCTGATGCCGAGGCCATGACACCGGCCGACTTTGCCAACAGCCTGTTTCCGTTGCCGTCAAATCGCCAGAAGCGCCCGTCGCACCCGGCCCATCCGTTGAAGTCGCAGCCGGTGCTGTTGTCGGAATCCACATATATGCTGCTGAACGCAGGCATCACGGCCGACCATACATTGCTCCTTATGTCCTCCGTGCTTTTGTCGAACACGGCCGCAAGAACCTCGGCAGCCTTTCCGGTGCGGAGCGTGACGCGGTACTCGGTGCCGGGCAGGCAACTGTCCGTGAACGTGCTCACGGAGAGCGGCAGCTCAAATGCCGAGCGGCTGCGCTGATACTCATGCTCGAACGTGCGGTATCTCCCGTCCTTGAAGTATTCCACACGCAGCAGGACCTTGTCCGACCATGCCGCATCATATTCCCAGCCTATCCTTTTCAGCGAGCCGTCCTTTCCTCGCACGCCGTCAAGGCGCACTGTCTCGTTCCGGAGCAGACGGGAGCCGAGGTCGAAAAGCATGACGTTCGCCCAGACCTCACCATGCGCGGCGCCGAAGAGCAGCGCGATTTCACGGTCGGAGCCGATGACCTTGAATGCGTTTTCCAAGTCCGCGTCGAGGACCGTCTCTCCGAGCATCAGCAGCTCATAAACTAATTTCTCACTGGCTTTTTCTTTCTTTCCACCGCCGGCGGCATATTCATAAGTCTTTGAAAACTCGACGGTATAGAGCCCTGCCGGGTGTCCTGCAAGTTCTATCTCAAGTGTCTTCCCGGAGGTGCAGGCGCCTTTCTTCAGAACTTCGGAACCGCAGCGGAGCACCCAGTCAATTTTTCCTTCGAGCCGTTCTCCGTCGCAGTCCTCAAGGGCGACCTCGATGCTGGCCCTGTTCCCTTTCAGGACGCCGCTCCGAGAGAAAACTCCATAATCGAACCTGCTGAACTTCCCTCCGTCCTGCCCGTCGGCCTTGACGAAGCTGCCTTCCGCCGCGTCCTGCAGTTCAGCGCTGATTCCGAACTCCGTCCCGACCCTCAGCCATGCGCTGAAGTCGAGCGTCTGTCCTGCCCCGTCCGTAACAGACAGCGTGACGGTGAAATAGCTGTCGCGCCCGAATTCCGTCTTCACAGAAATCGTGAAGTTGCCCTGCTCGTCAAGTTCCGGGGTACCCTTTGCCACGACTCCGTTCCAGTCCGAAACGTGATATTCCACCTTCGCGTCCGAGAGGCTGTTCCCGGCGTAGCTGAACACGCGCCCCCTGACGGGAACGACGTCGCCCGGAAAGTATTTCACTCCGTCGTGGACGAATGATGCCGAAAACTCCGGGAGCTTGAACTCATCGACCGTGAACCATTTCGCGTTTATCGTATATCCTTCCGAAAACACGGCAATTCTCCACTCCCCGTTGCGTCTGTCGGACGGAATGTCGAATTTCCCGGCGACGGAGCCATATTCATTCGTCGTCAGCTCGACTGACTGCACATCCTTGTTTTCTGCATCGGCAAGCACTACTTTCACCTTTTCGCCGGCAGGCGCAACGCTCATCTTTCCGGTGCGGTAGTCCTTGTAAAGTATGGTCTTGAAATTCAGCGTCTCCCCGGGGCGATAGGCCGACCTATCCGTCAGCACCTGCGCCTGATAGTCAGTCTCCGCCTGCGAGTCATTGTCGGCAGGGGTGTAGAGGCTCAGCTTTTCGGAGCTCCTCGTGAATCCTCGGGCATCAGTGAGGCTGCACTGAACCCAGCACCGGCCTCCGACGCCCTTCAGAACCGCCTGAACCTCCGCGTCCATGAGCTGCGCCCCGATGAAACGAGTTTTCTTGCGCAGCAGTTCCTTGCCGTTCCAGCTACCGACTGTAAGCTCGACCTCACCGGCGGGCTTTCCGCTGAGCCGGTCGGCGGCATAGAGAAGCCATCCGTCGGCGGATTTGTTCGCGGACATGGCAATCGAATGGCGTGAAAGCCTGCACTCCTGCCGTATCTTGCCCGATTCAAAGACTGCAAGGTATTCTCCGTCAGGGAGTTCCGACATCTGAGCCTTGAGCGTGTCGATCACGTAATAGCTCCTTCTCCCGTTTTCGAGGCTCTTTTCCCACGCGGGCACGTCTTTGCGGGTCAGCTTTTCGGCACTCAGCTTCTCACCGGCATAGACCGAAATCTTCACCTTCTGCAGATTCCTGAGACGCACCTCAATCCCGCGCCCGTGAACCTCGGCCTCAAGACTCCTGGAATCCAGCTTCTCAATCATGTTTTCCGCGGCGTCCTCGTCCTTGAGAATCAGCCTTTCCTCTCCGGAGAATCTCTTTTTCTCGGAGACCAAAGCCTCACAATATTCCCGCAGTCGGCGATATTCCTCCGCCCCCGCCTTGTCTTCACCGAGCTTCCGGAATTTCAGAGACAGGGCATTCAGTTTCGCGAGAGTCGATGTTGCCTTGCCTTCATATTTCTTCGCATATTCCTCGTAATCCTTTATGTTTCCGTGTGTTATGCAAAAAAGTTCGTGAAGCGCGACGACGGGATATGACTCCGTATATACCGATTTCATGACATCGGCGATTTTTTCATATCCACGGGAATTCATCAGCCTCGGACTGAATGACATCGAGAGCAGGACATATTCGTAGTCGTCGTGTATATGGGCGCGGAGAACCTCGTCCTTGTAGCCAATCGGCGACTTTTCCCAAAAATCGGAGCTGTGCCCGGACTTGAGCGCTTTTGCCCATTTTTCGAGAAATCCGGCACATTCGGAAGCGTCGCCGCGGTTGAAGTCGAGCCCGGAGACATATAATATAATAGGGTCGCCGTAGGAACGGAACTCGGCGTTCATCTCTTCCGTGAGCCTTTCGCGGGCATTCCAGTCGCGCTGCGCCTTTGTCTGAACATATTGTGTGGCAGCCCGGTAGAAGTCGTGGCTGAGCCTTTCCGCACGTGACCTGTCCTTTATTTTCAGGAGAATCCCGGCTGCTTTCTGCGGCAGGTCATCTTCAACGGCACGGTCATATTCCTTCCATAGTTTATCGACTTCAGTCCTGTTCTTTCCTTCCGCGCAGGACGACCCGAGGCCGAGGGAAAGAAAGCAAACCATAGTTGCCATCACAATCTTTTTCATAACGTGTTCAAATATTCGGATAAGACGTAAGTGCTGCCGCCTATGTAAATCAGCGGCTTCGGGCAGCCCTCGGACAACTTCCGCGCCAAAGCGACGGCCTCGGCAACGCTGTGGCAGACGAATGCGTCTCCGTCATATTCCGCCCGTGCCTCATCCGCAGGCAAAGCCCTGGACCCAGCGGCATTGGTGAAAATCACCTTCGCGCAGCGCGGAATCATCCGTATCACGCTCCTGTAGTCCTTGTCCGCGACGCTTCCATAGACGATTATGAGGTCGTATCCCTCGTCTTCGACCATTTTCTCCAGCTGAGCGAAATTGTATTTGAGTCCGTGCCGGTTATGTCCGATGTCGCCGATGGTGAGAGGGGAGTCGCAGAGCTTTTCCCAGCGTCCGCGGAAGCCTGTAAGTGCGGCGGTGTGCCTGAGAGCGTCCAGAACCGCAGGCGAGGCGGCGGCCTTCGGGGTGATTCCCTGTCTGTGCAGGACCGTCAGCGCGGCAAGTGCAGTGGCGAGGTTCTTTTCCTGATAGCAGCCGCGCAGGTCAAGCTCGCTGAGCAGAGTGGCGAGATGGTTCTTCGGGAAGTCGAAGTCCCTGTCCGCGAAGAAAATCTCCGAGCCGGTCGTCGCGGCTTTTGCCCTGAACACGAGGTCGCTCTCCGGCCCGGATTCCCCGACCACGACGGCTGTCCCCGGCTTTATGATTCCGGCTTTCTCGGCGGCTATCTTCGCGAGCGTGTCCCCGAGTATGTTGCAGTGGTCCAGACCGATGTTTGTGATCACGCTTAGCTCCGGGGAGATGATGTTGGTGCTGTCCAGCCGCCCTCCGAGCCCTGTCTCTATGACGGCGAAATCCACGCCCTCCTTGGCGAACCACCAGAACGCAAACGCTGTGGTAATCTCGAAGAACGAAAGGTTCAGCTCGTCGAAGACCGTCTGGTACTCCTTGCAGAACGACATGACTTCCCGCTGCGGAATCAGTCCCTCTCTGACAATCCGCGCGCGCTCCCTGAAATCCAGCAGGTGCGGCGACGTGTAGAGTCCGACGCGGTATCCCATCGCCGACAGCGCGGCCGCAATCATGTTGCTCACCGACCCCTTCCCGTTCGTCCCTGCCACATGAACGGTCCTGTAGCCGCGGTGCGGATGTCCCAGCCGGGCATCTATCTCCATCATGTTTTCAAGTCCGGGATGATAGGCTTTCCCGCCCACGACCTGATAGGACGGGAACCTGTTGAAAATCCGCTCAATCAGAGCGTCATATTCTTTTTCATCAAAATTTTCCATGACCATCTATCCTAAGAGGCAGGATGCCGCTCCTACCGCAACACCCTGCCCGAAATATTCTTCCTCAGACAAGCGTCTCCTACCTGTGATGCTTCATCATATTCCGCATCATGTTCATCTTTCCGCCGGCTCCCATCGCCATCTTCATCATCCTTCTGGTGCCCTCAAACTGCTTGAGCAGCTTGTTCACCTCTGGGAGCGAAGTGCCGCTACCGTCCGCAATCCTCTTTTTCCTGCTGCCGTTGATGCACTCGGGGTGCTCCCTCTCGTAGGGAGTCATTGACTGGATTATGGCCTCGGTGGTCTTGAATGCGGTCTTGTTGTCAATGTCCACATCCTTCAGCGC
>CAVBPI010000117.1:0-7265 GCA_963596955.1 bacterium
GATAATATAGACAGCAACATACGCCATGACGACGATTGGAAAAAGTTTGAGAGGAACTTCGACATCGTATATGACGAATATCTGACGCGCCTCGGAAACACATTCCCGGAACTTACGGTCAGCGACAAGAAACTGTGCGCATACCTCAAGATGGGGCTGTCGTCAAAGGAAATCGCCCCGCTGCTGAACCTGACCTTCCGCAGCGTAGAGATGACCCGCTACCGTCTCCGCAAGAAGCTGAATCTGACACGGGAGCAGAACCTGATTGATTTCCTACAGAGATTCTGATGCCGCATAAAAAGGCATCTGCTGCGTTACACTCGTCGCCTCAATCCTCACAACCATAAGGTTGCTGCGGTTGAGACTCCTCGCAAGCCTTGCATCTGCACTTTTTATGCGACATCAGCCAAGTGGTATTACTCCTGAACCTTTATTGAGGCGTCGTGGATGGCGTTGAAGACGGTCTTGATGAAATCCTCGTCGAGGCCGCGCTCGCGTCCCTTGGCAATCACATCGGCAAGGACGGCTTCCCATCGGCCGGTCTGGAGGATGGCGACGTTGTTCTCGCGCTTGCTCGCTCCGATGCGACGGCTGATTTCCATGCGCTGGGCGAGGGTGTGGATGAGATTTTCATCGATGACGTCAATCTTCGCACGAAGCTGGCTGATGGTCTCCTTGTAGGCGGAGTCGGAGGTGTCGGTCTCGCGCACCGTAAGGCGGTTTTCAAGCATATCAGCCAAGTCGGCCGGGGTGAGCTGCTGCTTCGCGTCGCTCAGAGCCGCCGAGGGGTCGCAGTGGCTCTCGACCATAAGCCCATCAAGCCCGAGGTCCATCGCGCGCTGGGAGACTTCCGTGATGTAGGCGCGGCTGCCGGCAAGGTGGCTCGGGTCGCAGAAGAACGGAAGTTCCGGGCAGAGGCTGCGGAGTTCCACGGCATACTGCCAGAGAGGGTCGTTGCGGTACTTTATTTTCTCAGAAGTCGAGAAGCCCCTGTGTATCACGCCAATCTTGCGTATTCCGGTACGGTTCAGCCTCTCAAGGGCTCCAATCCAGAGGTCGAGGTCGGGATTCACGGGATTCTTCACGAGCACGGGGATGTCGGTGCCGGCAAGCGCATCGGCAATTTCCTGAACGAGGAACGGATTGGCCGTCGTCCGTGCTCCAATCCACACGAGGTCAACATCATGTTCCAGACAGTCGCGGACATGACGCTCGCCAGCGACCTCCGTGGCAATCTTCAGCCCGAACTCGCGCCTTGCCCTCTGCATCCATTCCAGCCCCCGAGTGCCCACGCCCTCGAAGCATCCGGGGTGCGTGCGAGGCTTCCATATCCCCGCACGATAGACATTTATCCCTATTCCCTTCAACTGGGCTGCCGTCGTCATCACCTGTTCTTCAGTCTCCGCGCTGCAGGGGCCTGCAATCACGCACGGACGCGGCGGAAGATGGAACATTCCCCATTCGTTCAGCGGGGTTATTTCGAGTTTCGGAGATTTTGCCATGTTTTTCAATATTCTTTCGCACCCATCAATGAACTCAGCGCATGACACTCCGAATCAGCCCCAGCGCTTCAGTCAGCCTTTCGGCATTGGCACACAGGGAGATGCGGATGTAGTTGCGTCCGTTGTGGCCAAAGATGCAGCCGGGAGTGACAAACACGCCGGTCCGGTAGAGGAGGTAGTCGGAAACGAGTTCTCCGCGTGTCTTTGCCTTGCCGTCCTCGGGGGCGCTCAGTTTCGAGCCTGCCGTCCGCGCAAGTTCCGCCGTTTCCTCAGCCTTGCCGAGCAGCGGACTGTCCTCGGGAACGCGCCCCCAGACGAAGAGACCGGTGCCGTCGGCAGGATACTCCGCGCCGAGAATATCCATGATGCCACAGGCAATCTTCCTGCGCTTGCGGTAGCCGGCGTTCAGCTGCTCAAACCATTCCTGCCCCTGCGAGAGAGCGGCCACGGCAGCCATCTGCATAGGCTTGAACATCCCGGAGTCCATCTGGGACTTGACCTTGAGCACCGCCGAAATCAGTTCCTGCGCCCCGGCGACCATTCCGATTCTCCAGCCGGACATATTGTGCGCCTTGCTGAGGGAGTTAAGCTCGATGCAGCATTCCTTCGCGCGCGGGACCGCGAGTATTGAAAGAGGCCTGTCCGTGAGCACGAAACTGTAGGGATTGTCGTTGACTATCAGGATGTCATGTTCAAGACCGAACTTCACGATTTTCCGGTACAGTTCCTCAGACGCCACCTTGCCAGTCGGCATAGACGGGTAGTTCACCCACATCATCTTCACCCCGCTGAGGTCCATGCGCTCCAGAGCCTCGAAATCTGGGCTCCAGTCATTCTCCGGAAGCAGGTCGTAGGTGAGGATTTCCGCTTCGACAAGTTCGAGAGCCGAGGTGTAGGTCGGATAGCCGGGGTCAGGAACAAGCACCTTGTCGCCCTTGTCGATGAACGCGAGGGCGAGAAGCAGGATGCCTTCCTTGGAACCCGCCAGAGGCTGGATTTCGTCGGCGGGGTCGAGCTCTACGCCGTAGTAGCGGCGGTACCAGGAGGCAAACGCGCCGCGGAGCTCCGGAAGCCCCTTGTAGTTCTGATAGACATGAGAGTCAGTCTTGTGGGCACATTCGCACAGCGCCTCTATCGCGGCCTCGGGAGGCATCCTGTCGGGCGCGCCTATTCCAAGGCTGATCACAGGTTTCTGTCCGTTTTTCGCGCGCCACACATTCAGCGCCGCGAGTTCCTTATTTTTGCGGGAGAAGTAATATTCTTTTACTACACTTGTCCTCTTTGCTGGTCTTATCATGATTTTGGTTTCTTTTTGGTATATATCCCTTTTTTCATCAGTCATGTACGCCATAATTTTGGTTTCTTTTGGGTCTATATTTCTTTTCTCATCAGTCGTGTACGCCCAGTACACTCCTTCTTCAAAAAGAAATCTATCCTCCCAAATAAATCCAAAATCGCTCTGACACCATCTTTAATGTTACCCATAAAATACAAAAATAGGAACAATTGAGGATAATGCAAAAGGAATATGAATTATCTTTGCGGCGATTTTCGCGGGCACGGGTATTCTCATGTTCCACAATATATAAATAAAATAGGTTATGCCACTTTGGCTTTCGCTCGCTTTTTGTTCGGCGTTTCTGCTCGGACTTTACGACGTCTCCAAGAAGGAGGCGCTAAGGGATAATGCCGTGATTCCGGTGCTGTTCCTCAACACGCTGTTCTCAACGGTCATTTTCCTGCCGTTCCTCATCGACTGCATAGGCGGCTTCGGATGGTTCGGGGCAGGACTTTTTGACATCACGACCGCACGCGAGTCTCTCGAAAATCCGGCGCAGGCGCATCTTTTCATTCTCGGGAAAGCGGCGCTGGTGCTGTCGTCGTGGATTTTCGGCTATTTCGGGCTGAAGCACCTGCCGATTACTATCGTGGGGCCGATTAACGCGACACGTCCGGTTCTGGTGCTGCTCGGGGCGATGATTTTCTTCGGGGAGAGGCTGAACCTCTGGCAGTGGGCGGGCGTGCTGCTCGCCATCGTGTCGGTGTTCCTGCTCAGCCGGTCGAGCAAAAAGGAGTCGATTGACTTCGCGCACAACCGGTGGATTCTCTGCCTCTGCGTATCGGTGCTGCTCGGTGCTGCAAGCGGACTCTACGACAAGTTCATCATGCGGCGCTTCGAACCGATTTTCGTGCAGACATGGTACAATCTCTACCAGTGCATAATAATGGGCGTGCTGCTGATGATCCTGTGGTTTCCTAAGCGCGGCTCGACGACGCCGTTCCACTGGAGCTGGGCAATCCCAGCCATCTCGGTGCTCATCTCGGCCGCCGACTTTGTCTATTACACGGCCCTCGCCCAGCCGGATTCGATGATTTCCATAATATCGCTCGTCCGCCGCGGAGCCGTCATCGTCTCCTTCCTCTGCGGCTGGCTCGTCTTCAAGGAAAAGAACCTGAAGGCGAAAGCATTAGATCTCGGTTTAATTATACTCGGAATGATATTCATTTATATTGGTTCGAAGTGAGTATAATGCTGTGTGGACCCGTGAGGAAAGTTCCGGGAGGGAACAGTCGTTTAGAATGATTGCGTCAATCTCGGAACGATGAGCCTCCAGAGGCGACTGGAGACGGAGGCGGGACAGAACCTGCTCACGGGTACAATGGTCACGGGCCATCACGCGCGCAATCCGCAGTTCTTCCGGAGCATCCACCCAGATACACTTGTCCCAAACCTTAGGGAAGCCCGGCTTGTCAAGAGCCGTGGCGGATTCAAAGACGACAACAGAGTCGCAGCTCACCGCAGCCTTTCGCCATCGCCCGAAATCAGCGGCGAGCGACGGAAAGACAATCTTCTCAACGGCCTTGAGCTTAGCCGCATCACTGAAAATCACCGCAGCCAGTGCCCTGCTGTCAAAGCCGCCGTCTCCCCTGCGGAAACTCTGTCCGAGAGCAGCCTCAATCTCAGGAAGCAGGAACGGCTTCCGCGCCCCCTCTGAGCCAAGATGCTCAAGCTCGGACTCCGCCCCGAAAGCCATCGCAGTCCGCTCCGGCGAAACCTCATAGAAACCTTTCACCGCAGAATCGGCATCATAGCAAGGCACGCCCATCCCCTCAAGAATCCGCCTCACAGCCGACTTCCCGCTCCCGATTCCACCAGTAAGAAGAACCGTCATCACTGAATCACATTTTTCCATCCCGTATATAATTATAGTCCAAAGTTAGGAGTAAATATTCCAAATACAAAAAAGAGAGGAAACCGAACCGATTACCTCTCTCATAAAACATGATTTTAAGTTCTATTCTGCAGGCTGTGCTTCCGCAACTGGAACCGCATCTGTCTGTGGCGCAGGTTCCTGAACCGGGCACTCGGTCTTGGCCTTCGGCTGCGGCCAGAACGGACGGATGTTTCTCGGGAGGCAGAAATAGACTCCGATGAGGATGCCGAGGATGAATGCGATGCCGATGAGAGCCTTTTTCCACTTAGGCATCTTCTTTTCGGCGAACGGGTCGTTGCCGACAAAGACAGGCATCTTGGCCATGCCGGTGAGGGTCTGGCCGAAGCGGACATTGACAATCACCTTGGAGTTCACCGCCCATCCGTTGGCGTTGAGAATCGGCGCGAGGTTGCGCTTGCGCAGGCTGAGCCAAGACATGATCATGGACGGGCCGGAGATGATGAGGATGATTCCGGCAATGGAACCAATCATGCCCCAGAAGCTGAGGCCGACAAAAGTCGTGTAGAGGCTGCCGAGGAATGTGCCGATTGAGCCGAGAGCCATTCCTATCATAGCGAAGATACCGGCAAACTTGGCGACATCGAAAGGCTGTGCCGGAGCGGGAGCCGTGCCGGCGGCTGCCGAGGCTGCGACATTGGTCCCTGCGGCTGAGATGTCCGCGGTGGCCTTCTCAAGCACCTTGGAGTCCTGCTTTGCCGCAATCTTGTTAATCTGCGTCTCGACAAAATTTCCTATTTTCTTGTACGGAGACCAGAATGCCTGGCGGACGCTTATCGGGTTATCGACTATCTTCGTCACCACGGCGTCCCAGTCATTGCCGGCGCGGTCATAGAAGACGGCGTTGCAGCCGACCTTGAGGTTGTTGATGTCACCGTCGGTCATCACCGCGACGATGGTCATCTTGGCGGCGGTCTTCTTTGAGGTGCAGTCGCAGTAGAGCAGGAACATCCCGCTCGCACCAGCCATCGTGCCCTGCTTGCCCATGTCTGTGACCTTTATGCAGAGGTCGCAGTTGCGCTGGTCGATGTAGAGGCGTCCTGCCTGAAACACCGACGACATGGAATCCTCGGTGGAATAGAAGTCGGAGAATGTCACATAGTTGCGCAGAAGAGTGTAGAAGTCGCGGCAGAGGTGCAGCAGCTTGTTCACCGTCTGAATCTCGTTCACTTCGCCTTCGAGAGCCTTGTCCTCGGCGACCAGCGCGTCAAGTTCGGCCTTGCGGTCCTCCTTGAGCAGCGCGGCGAGCCTGTCATACCCGAGAGCCTCAACCTCGGCACCGGCCTTCGCGCCGCACCATGCCTCGTAGGCGCCGAACTTGGCGAAAATCCCGTTCCACTGCTCTTCGGTAAGAAAATCAGCCGAAGGATAATCCGCATCAACGACCAGAGCCCTGAACTTGTCAAAGACAGCCTTCCACGCCGGGTTGATTCCCGTAAGCGGAAGATGCGCGTCGGCATTGACCTTGGCGAGCGGATATGCCGCAATCTCATCCGTGCAGGCGGCCAGGTCCCTAGTGCTGATTTCCCCGATGCGCTCGGCGCTCACGTCAAGCACGGCAGCGCTTTCGGAGTTGAACGCCGCAAGCTTGCAGCGCATGAAGAAGTCCGCCACCTTTTCCTTCAGGGCCGTGCAGGCGGCAAGCGCGTCGGCGGTGTTGTCGCCATAAGGGAATATTTCCTTCACCCCGGCATCCTTCCACGCCACATAGTCCGCGGCGGCCTTGTAGAACGCGGCAATCCTGTCCGCATCCACGCCAGGGGCTCCGCTGCGGTCCTGAACGGAACCGAACGAGGCGATGCACTCCCCTATTATATTCTTGAGTTCGGCGTCATCGGTCGAGTTCTCCGTGATTATGCCGTCACCGTTGAAACGAGTTTTAGCGAATATGGCGATGCTGTCACCGACGTCGGCAATCGAAATCGTGTCCTTCTTCAGACCGAGGTTTTCGAGAATCTGCCTTGCGCAGGCATATATCCTCGCCCCCTCGTCCGAATCTTTGTTTATCGCAGACAACGGAAGCTCCGTCGGACGGCCGATGAGCACGTTCATGTCCGTCAGGAGCGGCCTGAGCCAGCCGACCGTGGCGATTATCTCGTTCACCCGAATCTTTCCGTCACCGTCGAGATCAAGCAGCGCAAGCGTGTCATGATCCATTTCGAGTCCCGAAGCCGGACAGCTCAGCACAGTCCAGAGCTTCTGGTCAAGCTCGTTCAGATGGGCAATGTCCTCGCCGGTGCTGATGTTCACACGTGTCACGCCCCCGAAAGTCGAGAACTTCCACTCATAATCGCCGTTGGACTTCATCGTACTCACCGACGAAATCCGCTTAATCTTCTTATTCATCGTATATCTTCTTTCGCACACAACAAGAACCGGCATCAGCCGGTTCCAAAATATTTTTTCAAATCATTTCACTTCCAGTCATTTCACCAATCTATCAAAACAACTGAAAGAGAGGGGGATGCATAAAAGGATGAGATGCAAGGCGCACTGGGGATTTCAAACCGGAGCAACCTCCCGGTTGTGA
>CAVBPI010000118.1:0-7223 GCA_963596955.1 bacterium
TCCGATTCCAACTCCGACCGCTCCTCCGACTATGAACTGGAGCAGGAACACCTTGATTGCGTTCCAGATTGTCATGTAGGTCGTGTAGCTTGCCGCGGTCGCGAAACCTGCCGCGTGTGCTGCCTCGGCGCTGGCTTCGGGAGCGAGGCCGGCCTCGCTGTTCATGGTCGTGGCAATCTCGATGAGGACAACAGTGATTATGTAGGCCATCGGGTCGTTGGAGCCGCTCTCCAGCTCAAGCATCGGCTGCAGGTTGTTCTTCAGCCTCATGTTCTTTCCCCGCAGCATCGCGAACACCGTCGCGGAGTCCGTCGAGGACATGGTCGCGGCAAGCAGCAGGCAGGAAACGATGGGGAGTCCGAGTCCCACGCCCTTCCAGCCGTTCATGAGAAAGATGAATCCTCCCGTGATGGCCGCCGTCAGAAGAACCCCGAGCGTCGAAAGCACGAGTCCCGGCGCAAGTACCGGCCTGATTTCCGAAACCTTCGTCTCCATGCCGCCCGTGAACAGGATGACGCACAGGGCAATCATGCCTATGAAATTGGCCTTGTTCACGTCGTCGAAGACTATTCCGAGGCCGTCGCTCCCGAACAGCATTCCCACCACGAGGAAGAGGAGCAGGGCCGGGATTCCGAACCTTGAGCTGGCCCTCGACACGAGTATGCTGCAAAAGATAAGTATCGAACCTATGAAAAGGATATTTTCCGACGTCACGTAAAACATAAGCGTATTATTTTAATAATGTTACTGCCGGGGCTCCGCGTCCCATAAAGCTATCTGGCCTTGCCGCCGGCATACTCCCTGCACCATTCCCTCACGACGCAGGCGTCACAATGGGGAGCGCGTGCCGTGCAGACGTATCTCCCGTGAAGCAGGAGGTAGTGATGGGCGTCGGCGCGCTGCTCTGCTGGAATGTTCCCGGTCAAATCCTTCTCCACAGCTTCAACATTCGTTCCATCCGACAGCCCGATGCGCCTCGAAACCCTGAAAACGTGCGTATCGACCGCAATCACCGGCTTGCCATAGACTATCGCCGCCACCACGTTCGCGGTCTTTCTGCCCACTCCCGGCAGCTTCACCAGCTCCTCCGTTTCTGAAGGCACCTCGCCGCCGAAATCGCTGACCAGCATCCCTGCGAGGGCAATCAGGTGGCGTGCCTTGCTGTTCGGGTAGGACACCGAGCGCACGACCTCAAAGACCTCCTCGAACGATGCCTCAGACAACGCCCTCGCGTCCGGCCATCGCCTGAAAAGCTCCGGGGTGACCATATTCACCCGCTTGTCGGTGCACTGCGCCGAGAGCACCACTGCCACAATAAGTTGGAACGGGGAGGCGAACATGAGCTCGCTTCCGACATTTCCCATTTTCTCCCTCAGCGCTCCGAGAACCGCCGCATATCTTTCTTTCTTCGTCATTCTCCCGCTTCCTCCGTCAAGGCTTTCGCATCCCCTGTGGTGACAGGCTTCACCGCCTCATCCTCGTCGCTCAAGGTACCAGGCTTCACCTCCGTGCGTTCAAGCTCCCTGCACTCCTCGTTTCCGCAGACGAGAACCCGTCCCGGATACCTCTCGCACAGCTGCAGATTATGCGTCACCATCACCACCGCCGTCCCGTTCTCCTCGTTGAGCCTCCGGAGTAGCTGCATTATGCCCTCCGCAGTCTCCACATCGAGATTTCCCGTCGGCTCATCCGCCAGAATCACCTGCGGACGGTTCAGAATCGCCCTCGCGATAGCAATCCTCTGCTGCTCCCCGCCCGAAAGCTGGTGCGGCATCTTGTGTGCCTTCCGCGCCATCCCGACCGCCGTCAGAACCTCCTCAATCCTCGCCTCCATCTCCGCCTCGACCTTCCAGTCGGTGGCCTCAAGCACGAAATGCAGGTTGTCGTGCACGCTTCGGTCCATCAGCAGCTGGAAATCCTGAAAGACCACTCCGAGCTTCCGGCGCAGAAAGGGAATGTCCTTTTCCCTGATAGTCCTCAGGTTGAATCCGCAGACCTCTCCCTCGCCCTTTCCGAGCGGGTTTTCCGCAATCATCGTCCTGATAATCGACGTCTTTCCAGTGCCGACCTTCCCGACGATATAAACGAAATCCCCGGCCTCCACCGTCAGGTTCAGCCCGTAAATCACGGTCGTCTCGCCGTTCATGATGTCGGCGTCATTGAATTGTATCAGCGGATTCATGTCAAATCAAATTATTCGTTCGGAACGATATGTGCAAAATGATATGTACAAAAAGGCCACATCCTCGCAAAGATAGTGAGAAATTTTGAGTAAATTTGTAAAAATTTTGGCTTATGTTCAAAGGTATATATATATTCACCGTCATATCCGCGCTCGGCTTCACGTCAGCGTCATCAGGAAATATGCCCGAAGCTTCGGCATCCTCGTCGAAAAATGCCGTCGCCGCGGAAGAAATGACAAACTCGTCGGCGTTCTCCCGTGCCCTCAGACTCTACGACAAGGGTATGTACAGCCGCGCGAGAACCGTTTTCGATGAAATCTATGCGCGGACCGGCTCCACTGAGGCGAAGGGATATTCCATCCTATGCTCTGCGTCCCTCGAAACCTACGGATATATCCATGACATCGAATCCTTCGTCGCGGAATATCCATCCTCCGAAATGATTCCTCGGCTTCGTTTTGCCCATGCCGTAAATCTCTTTGAACAAGGAAGATACGCCGAATGCGCGGAAATATTCGGGACCATGAAGCCCGAGCAGCTGCGGCGTTCGTCGAGGACGGAATATGTCTTCAAGTACGCTTTCTCCGCGCAGGAGACAGGGGATTACGACAAGGCGCATGAGCTTTTCAGCCAGGTGGTCTTGCAGCCGAAGTCGGACTACACCGCTCCGTCCCAGTACTCCCTCGGCTACATCTGCTACAAGCGGAACGAATTTTCTGAGGCTATCGGCTGGTTCGCGAAGTCCGGAAAGGACAGGCGTTTTGCCGAAATGTCTGACTACTACACTCTTGAGTGCCGCTTTATGCTCGGAGACTACGACTATGTGCTGAAACGCGGTCCGGAGATTTCCGCTGCCGTGCCCGCCGATAGGAGACCGCGCCTGAACAGGATGATTGCGGAATCGGCGCTTGTCACCGGGGATGCCGCGACCGCGAAGAAATACTACGACCTGAACTCGGCCGGAAATTCGGAGATGAACCGCTCGGACCGCTTCTTCGCGGGTTCGGTGCTCTATGCGGTCGGGGACTATGCCGGAGCGATTGAGAATTTTGAGAAGATGGAGAACAGGACCGACTCGCTCGGGCAGATTGCCGACTACCACCGGGCCTATTCCTATATAAAGACGAAGAACAAGGTCGCGGCCATGGGGGCTTTCCGCGACGCCTCGCTGCTCTCGTGGGACAAGTCCATCGAAAAGGACGCGATGTTCAACTACGCGAAGCTCGCCTTCGACCTGAACACCGACGTCTCCGTGTTCAAGGAATATCTGAGGCGCTATCCGGAGACCGACAGCCAGGACATCTACGGCTACATCGCCCTCACGGCGCTCTACAGCCGGGACTACCAGGGGGCAATCGATGCCTACGACAACATAGATGAACTTACCGGAGAGATGCAGCGCAACTACATGAAGGCCAACTATCTGCGCGCCAAGCAGCTCCTTTCCGCGGGCTCTTTCCGCGCCGCGGTGCCGTGCCTCAAGACGGTGACTTTCTACTCCGACGGCAACGACTCGTTCAATCAGCTGGCGAGATACTGGCTCGCCGAGACCTACTACAGGAGCGGCAGCTATTCCGATGCCGTTTCCGTCTCCAAGTCGCTCTACAATGTCTCCGCTTTGGACGGCACGCAGGAGGGAAGTCTCATACCTTATAATATAGGTTATGCCTATTACCGCCTCGGGGACTATGACCAGGCGGTCAAGTGGTTCGACGAGTACGCCAGGCAGCAGAACGGGACCTACACTCGGAACTCGTCCGACTTCCGGAAGGACGCGCTGACGCGGATAGCCGACTGCGGCTTCATCCGTGGCGACTACGAGGCGGCCGCGGAGGCCTACGGGACGGTCGCGGACAGCTACCGCGACCCTGATGACGTCTATCCCTACTGGCAGGCTGCCGTGGCTTACGGCCTGGAGGGAAAGCTCGCGAAGAAGATTGAGCGCCTTGCCGAGGTGAAAGAGGCGACGCCCGAGGCTGAGCACTATGCCGACGCCATGCTCGAACTGGGACGGAGCTATGTCGAGGCGAAGGACGGCGAGTCGGCCGCGGACTGCTTCGACCGTGTGATTGGCGGCGTGAAGGACAGCTCGTATGTGGCTCAGGCGCTGCTTGAAAAGGCGATGCTGGCAAGAAACTCGAAGCGTAAGGACGAGGCGCTCGCATACTACAAGCGCGTGGCCGAGAACATGGCCGGGACGGAATATGCCGACAATGCCCTGCTCGCGATAGAGTCCATCTATCAGTCCGAGGGACGCGCGAAGGACTATCTCGCCTACATCGGAAGCATAGGCAAGGGCGCGTCGAAGACCGACGAGGAGAAGGACGACTTCTTTTTTGCCTCCGCCGAGCAGCTTTTCCTCGACAGGGAGTATGACCGGGCGAAGACCGCGCTTGCCGAGTATGTGCAGGAATATCCTTCCGGACGCAGCCGGGACAAGGCCGGATTCTATATGGCCGAATGCCTGCGCCTGACCGGAGACTACGAGCGTGCCCGCGATGCCTATGAGGAGGTCATTGACGGGGGAACCGACGTTTTCGTCGAGACCGCGATGCTCCGCTACGCCGACCTGTCCTTCAGGTTGGAACATTGGGACGAGGCCTATCTCGCCTACACTTCTCTCTACGGAAAGTTCCCTGCAGGAGAGACCGGAAGGGACGCGCTTGTAGGCCGGATGCGTTCCGCCTACAGGGCAAGGCTCTATCCTGAGGCCGAGGACTGTGCCGGGGCGGTCGCCGCGTCGGATTCCGTTTCCGCCGGGCTGCTGAGGGAGGCTGAGTATGTACGTGCCAAGTCGCTTCTCTCGCTCAGCCGCCGTGACGACGCCTATGAGCTCTTTGCCCGCCTGGCGAAGAACCCTTCCGACGCATACGGGGCGGAGTCCGAGTACCTGCTGATTCAGGACAAGTTCGACCGTGCGGACTACCGTGGCGTGGAGGAACTTGTCTATGCATTCTCCGATTCCGGCACGAAGCAGAACTACTGGCTCGCGAGGGCGTTCCTCGTTCTCGGCGACTCGTTTGCCGAGCAGGGAGACCTGCGTCAGGCCAAGGCAACATTCGAGAGCGTGCGTGACGGCTACAGGCCGGTTTCCGACACCGACGATGTCCCGGACAATGTGCGCATGAGGCTGGAGCGCCTTGCCGAGATGGACGTGAAATAGGGGCGCCGGATGAGATTCAAATTGAAAAGTCATTGAGTATATGGGATATATGAGAAGATATATGATTGCCTTCGCCTGCCTTTGCGCATTTGCCGGGGCAGCGTCCGCGCAGAACTATAATCCTACCGTTGTCGTCACCAACAAGTACAGGGCGGCGACTGAAAACGCCCGTAAGGGGGAGATTGAGATGGCCGTCCCGGACTCCGTCCGCCGCTTCGACATGACCTTCGACTATTCTGTGTTCGACCGTCCCTATCGCGGGGCATACGAATTCAGCCCGTACAGCGTCGATATGAAGCCGTCCGTCGGGAACCGCCGTCCCGGGGTGTTCTACATGAACGCCGGACTCGGCTGTACGCTTCATCCTGAGCTGGACGTCACCTGGACCCCGATTTCAAACGGCAGGCTCTCTATCGACGTCTATGGCGCCCATCATTCCTATGCTGGGGATTACCGCAGGGTCGGGTTGGACGGCCGGAACCGCCTCACCGGACTCAGGGGAGAGGACGGACGGAGACAGTACTGGACGGGATGGAACTACGACATGGACAACGATGCCGGAATGTCCTTCCGCTATGACTGGAACTGCGTGGGATTCACCGCCGACATTGCCTACGCCGGTCTGCAGCAGCGGGACTGGCTCCGCAGCCGCAGCCTTGACAGGGGGACTGCGGAGGTCCGGGTGTTTTCCAAGGACACCGTCAGCGGAGGCGTGGGATTCGAGACGTGGGTGAAATACGGCTTCGGCCATGACGGTATGAACCCGAAATATGCGGAAGAACGCCTTACCGTCGGTGAAAACAGCTTCAAGGCCGGCGTGAGCCTCAATGTCCGCACAAAAAAGGCCGGCCGTTTCGTGCTTGACATGAACGCCGACGTGGCGTCCTATATGTATGACCTGACTCATACGGCAGCCCTCTTCGAGTTCTCTCCCCGGTACAGGCTCAATGTGAAGGGCTGGGCATTCGACCTCGGGCTGAAGATTGATGTCCCGTTCGCTTCGGGCGGAGCCGGTTATGAGAACTACGCTAAGAGCCAGTATGCCTACCCGGCGCTGAGGATAGCCTACGATTGCCGACATTTGCCGCTCGGTTTCTGGCTTGACGTCGAGGGCGGGGAATATATGAACTCATATACTTCAATCGTCGATGATTACCGCCACTACGGCATATCCTCCTCCTCCATTCTCGACCGCCCGACGCTCGGAAACACCGTGGAGCGGGTGAGCGCATCTTTCGGCCTTCGGGGACGCATCCGTTCTGTTTTCGGATATGAGGCTTTCGTGTCATATTCGGAGCGTGCGACATCGGTTCTTGAGAGCGTGTGCATGAAGTCGGTGGAACTTGGCGGCACAGTTTCAGAACTGCCGGTGTATGGCCTTGCCTATGCGACCTCGGGGCTGCTTCGGGCGGGACTTGACGCGAGGTATTCCGACGACTGGGGCCGGGTGGACATGAAACTCCGCTACAACGGCCTCCACGTCCGTGACGATGCCCTCCAGTACGTCGCTCCGGCGGCATTTACGGGCGACGTTTCCGTGCAGTTCAACATCATAAGGAGAATATTTGCCGGCGTGGGATGCGAGTTCTCTACCGCGATGGCCGGACGCATCTTGACCGCACCGGATACCATGACTTCTTATAGGCTTCCCGGCTTCGGCGAGCCGTACTTCTCCGCGGAGTTTCAATACAGCAGGAAGCTCGCCTTCTGGCTTCATGGCAGCCGCCTTACCGGGCAGACGATTCAGCGCACTCCTCTCTATGCGGAAAGGGGACCGGAACTTACCGCCGGACTGCGTTTGAGTTTTGGAAAATAATCGCTATATTTGCAGGCTAAAACGAATTTTACGAAATGATTGAAAACGAAGAAATCAAGGC
>CAVBPI010000119.1:0-1670 GCA_963596955.1 bacterium
GATATTTCCTGAAGAGGTCAAGCATTCGTCTGTGAATGGCGTCATTCGGGGAAACCTTTTCATCGAAACAGCGGCGGAGTTCGTCCATTGCAAGCTGCCCGACTCCATTCGCCCAGAGAAACTCCTCGAAATCAAGAGGATACATGTGCAGTGTTGTCAGGCTGCCGATGGGGATGGACAAGGTCTTCTTCAGGGTGACTCCAAGAAGAGAGCCGCTTGCTATGTAGGTGAACCGCCCGTCTTCCATGAGAAATTTCACAAGGGTGAGCAAATGGTCGTATGCCTGAATCTCGTCGATGAACACGAGAGTTGAAGCCTTGTCTCCCATTTTCTCCCCGGCGAATGTGCTCAGGGCGAGGTAGAAGTTTTCGACTGTTTTCGCTTCCGCAAACAGTCTGCCTCCCTGCCTGTCTTTCTCCATGTTGATTTCAATGAAGTTGGGAAACAGTCTGCTGCCGACCTTCCGGATGATGAACGACTTGCCTATCTGTCGTGCACCATCGACTACGAGCATCTTGTTGCTGCCGGATTTTAAGTAATCCTCTATCTTGCTGGAAATCTTACGTTTGAGCATAATGACCTACATTTATTCCGTTTTTCTGATGCTGCAAAAATACATTTATTCCGTTAAAATAGCAAGGTGAAAATACATTTATTCCATTTTTGCAATGGTGTAAAAATACATTTATTCCGTCGGCGAGGACAGCAGCTCTTCGGTGAGGCCGCGGACAAGGGAGTCGATTTTGTGGCGTTCGTGGAGGCGGGCTATGTGCGGGGCGCAGAGCCACAGGATTATGGCGATGGCAAGAGCCGCTGCCGAGAGGACGAGCGGAATCTGCCTGCGGAGGCGTTCTCTCTTGAGAATCAGCTGTTTGAGCGCGGAGGCGTCGCTGACCCTCCTGCCGATTTCCGGCGCGGTGCACTTTGCGGCGACACCTTTCCAGAAGCGGCGGCTGCGCCGGCTTGCGATGCCCCTGTGCAGGTCGTGCCGCCCGCATTGCTCAGGCCTTGAACTCCGGCCGCCCCTGCGCAGGGCCTCGGCGATGTCTTCGATGACCTTGCCGAGGGCGTAGATGTCGCTGCGCTCGTCAAGAACTGAGCCGGTGACTTGTTCAGGCGCCGCGTAGGATTCCGTGCCGGCTGCCATCTTCAGCCTCGCGTGGGTGTCCGTGTCGGCGAGCCCTAAGTCTATCAGCTTGATATTCCGTCCGTTGCGCGTCAGCATGATGTTCCCCGGCTTTATGTCCCGGTGGACAATCTGCCTGTGGTGGAGGGCGTCGAGCGCGTCGCAGAGTTCGAGTATGACCTTGCGTGCGAGGGGCGGCGTCATCTCTCCGTCCCGCAGAACCTCTTCAAGCGTCTCTCCATCAACCCATTCCATGACGATGCAGTTTCCGAGAGTCTCCATCGGACGGAAATCCAATGTCGCGCAGATGTTCGGATGTTCGAGCGCGGAGCCGATTTCATATTCCTTCTCCAGCAGTCCCTCATAGACCGGATTTCCTATATACTCCTCCTTCAGCGCCTTGACACACACCGCTTTCCCGTCGATGACCGCCTTCCCGAGCCTCGAATGCCCTCCGACGGACTCATACACAAACTCCACCTCCGAGGACGCGATGTCCCCGAATCCATCATCGACGCAGCCGAATATGACCGAACTCATTTCC
>CAVBPI010000119.1:1720-2474 GCA_963596955.1 bacterium
GGCTTTTTCTTCAAAAAATCGTACCTTTGGGAATGAAAACAATTTGGTAATGGGCATTGATGTGAAAAATACGTTGCTGGAAGGCGAGCGCGCGACACTGGAGTGCAAGAAAGCCGCCAAGTGTGTGCCGGGCTCGGTATGGAACACCTATTCAGCATTTGCCAACACTAACGGCGGCATCATATTGCTTGGTGTGGCGGAACATATGGACGTGAAGGACAATTCCGGACGGTTCGAGATAGCCGGTGTTGAGGACGCGGACAAAATTCGCAAGGACTTCTGGAATACAATAAATAGCAGTGAGAAGGTCAATGTCAATCTTTTGCATGACGAAGACGTGCAGACAGTTGAGGTCTATGGAAAGAAAGTCGTTGCCATCAATGTTCCGCGTGCGGATTATACCGTGCGCCCGGTCTATATCAACAATAATCTTTCCCGAGGCACGTTCAAACGAACAAATCCGGGATTGCTGAAACTTCCTCTGGCGCAGATTTATAAAGGCGGCGAGTCAAAGGCCCGTAATCAGAGAATGCAGAATATGTTCCGCATGATAGGCTTCGGAGAGAACCTCGGTTCCGGCTTTCCGCTTATTCTGGATGCATGGAATGAGAAACATTGGCTCAGACCGGAGTTGTTGGAGCAGCCTGAGCTTCTGCAGGTAAAATTGACCCTCTATATTCAGAATGAGCCGATAAATGAGCCTGTAAATGAGCGCCAACAGGCATTGCTGCAAATAATTGAACAGAATGCTTCT
>CAVBPI010000119.1:2484-6723 GCA_963596955.1 bacterium
ATTGTCTGAGCGGTTAAGTATATCGTTGGCTACATTGAAGCGAGATTTAGCTCTGCTACGAAAAAATGGATATGTCGCTCGCCGTGGGAGTGACAAAGCCGGTCAATGGATTCTTCTCAAGAAGAAATGATGGATGTAGGTATGCGAGTTTGGGGATATATTTTTGCGGCTTTCGTGTCTTTGGCGCTGTTTGTCGGCTGTGGAGGAGATGCCGCTATTGACGGTGATGGTACTGGCAGAGATGCTGCGGTCGAAAGGCTGTGCGAACAATTTGCGGCATATACTTTCGTGGAAGATTGTCTTAACGGGTATTATATCGTCAGCGGCGGTTTGGGGGAAGGAGTGGTCGATGCGGCGGGCGGTGTCGTCGTGCCGGTTTCTTGCGAGAGGCTTTATTTCATTGAGGATGACGTGATTGCCGGTTTCGCTGGAGGAAATTGGCGGTTTTTCAGCACTGCCGGTGATGTGGTTACCGAGGCGTCGGGAGCGGCTGATGATGTTCCGGAGATGCTGCTTGAGAAATATGAGGCTGCGCGGAGGGTGCAGGACGCGGTGTGGGAGGGGATAGTCTCCGGATATGAAAGGTTCAGCGGGAAATGTGCCGCGGAGGGCGCTGATTTCGGGAATATGAAGATGATTGCAGACAGCCTTCGGGCAGAAATTTCCCGTGCGGAGGGGCGGATGAGCGAGGGGCAGAGACGTCGGGTTGAACAGGCTTGGCGGGAATATCGTGAGGCAGGAGAGTGATGAATAACAGAGTGATGAATGACGCGGAGTCTATGCGGGGTGCAAGTTCATATACGATGGGGGTCTTATTTGCTGGGAGTCGTGTGACGTGTCATCGTCCGGTGCACCGCTTGGCGGCGGTCTTGTTCGTGGCCGGACTTGTGCTCTTGCCGCTGAGCCTTCAGGCGCAGAAAATCCCTGATATAAAGAAAGATGCGGCGTTCCTTTGGGGCGAGGGTTGTGCGGCAGACACGAGGACGGCCGACAGCCTTGCAACGGATGCGCTTGTCTGGAAGATTGCCGGGGCGACGGAGCTTCCGTATGGGGAGGCTGTGAAGGCCGCGCTGATGGAGACCTACAGAGGCGACGTCGCCGGGACTTCCGAGGTCGCAGTGTCGGGAGGCAGGAAGGAGACTGCGGTGCTGCGCTACATCCGGCGTGATGCAGTCAGGAATGTGTTTGAGAACCGGTGCAGGCGCATTGCGGAGATGAAGGACATTGCCGGGACGGCGGAGAAAAAACTGCAGATGGACGTCGCTCTTCGCTACCTGTCATGGGCCGCGGTGCTGCTTCAGTCGGTGCCGGGCTTCAAGGCTGAGGAGGTCGCGGAACTGCGGTCGAGGCGGGTCCGTATTCTTGAGGGCATGAACGTGCGCTTCGACCGTCAGAGCGTCGCGGACAAGGAAATCGTGGAACTGAGCTTCACCTACAAGGGACAGCCTGTCAGGAACATAGACTACCGCTTCTTCAACGGCCGCGAGTGGAGCGGCATATTGTCGGCAAAGGACGGGAAGGGCTTCGTCGAGGTGGCTCCGGGTTCGAGGCTTGACGACTACCGCATACTATACGAGTCCGACCCCTCCCATCTGAGGCATGTCTTTCGTGAGGTGCAGGCTGTCGAGCGGGCTTTCGGAGCCGCGTCCGGGACAGGCGCTGGTTCAGGCGCCTCGGCGGGCGGAGGTTGGGGCACTCGGGGCGCTGAGGCGGGACGCGGCGAACCCGGTGGCGTCAGGGGCTCGGACGGCTCCGGGAGCGGAAGTCCTGTAAATGTAACTCCGGAAAATGTAACTCCGGGAAATGGAGTCTCGGGAAATGTGGCGGCTGATGCCGTGGCTGTCAGCAGGATAGACTTCTCGGCCGTGCGGCGGAAGGTGATGGATGTCGTGTCGCGCGAAAAGTTCCGCGAGGCCTCTGACTCTGCGGAGGCGGTGAGCCTGACGCCGGTTCTCTTCACTTCGGAATATGAATCCGCGGTCTCGAAAATATGCGACGCCCTGACCTCCCGTGACTATGAGTCTGTCCGTCCGCTGTTCACTGAAACCGGCTACGACATATTCCTTCGTCTCGTGGCCTACGGCAATGCGCGCGTTCTCTCACACGATGACCTGAACTTTTACGTGCTCGGTGACGATGTTTATTGCCGCAGCATTCCTATGGCCTTCTCGTTCAGCGGCAACCCTCGCCGGTTCGTCGAGGATGTTGTCCTTACCTTCAACCGGGACGGCCTCGTGTCCAATCTCACATTCTCCCTTGGCAAGGCCGCCACGTCCGACATCTGCTCCCACGACGGCTGGTCCGAGGAGGCGCGGCTGATACTCGTCGCGTTTCTCGAAAACTATAAGACCGCATATTCCCTCAGGAGACTCGACTACATAAGCTCGATTTTCGATGACGACGCGCTGATAATCACGGGTCGTGTCCTTCGCAACGCCGGCCTTCGGAACGAATACGGCTCGAACCGCTATGTCAGCTTCACCCGTCAGAACAAGACTGCGTACATCCGCAACCTTTCGCGGGTCTTCGCAAGCCAGGAATACATCAACATCCAGTTTTCTGACAGTGAGGTCGTGAAGCTCGGAAAAGGGGAGCAGCTTTTCGGGATAAAAATCCGGCAGGAATATTTCTCCACGACCTATTCCGACGTCGGCTATCTCTTCATACTCGTTGACTTGTCCGACCCTAAGGCTCCCGTGATTCATGTGCGTACATGGCAGGATTCGCCGGACAAGGATTTCGGGGTCATCGGTCCATATCATTTTTAATGCGTTGCAGATGGTTGGCACTCATGGCATATTCGGGGCGTTCAGCAGGCTTGTGACAGCTTGTCGCCTAGACCGCACGTGGACGGTCCCGTCTCTGCTTTTGGCCGCGGCGATGCTGCTCGGCATTTTTCCCGCGACGGCGCAGACGGCCCGTGACGGGGATTTCTCCGTGCGGTCCTTCCGGCGGTTGGAGTGGGACCTGGATGCCCGCAGCAACAACCCCGTCCGGGACCAGAACGGCAGGAAAGCTGCTCTGATTAAGGTGATTACGACCGCGGAAGGGCTGGACTTCGATGTCGGCGTGATGGGCATAGTCGCCGTGAGGCAGGAAGTGGGGGAGGTCTGGGTCTATGTCCCGGAGAAAGTCATGAGAATCACCGTGAGGCACAAGGATTTCGGAGTCATCAGGGATTATTTGTTCCCAGAACCCATAGAGTCCGCTGCAACTTACGAGATGGTGCTGAAGACACCTGTTTCGCCGGCCGTTGAAAAGGAGATAATTGTAAGGGATTCAATTGTTTATCTGCCGTCTCCGGCTGATTCCTCTTCCGCGATCACCCGTCGCCGCGTCCCCGTCGGACTTGCAGTGTCGGGAGTCTTTGCCTTCCCGGAATGCTCCGGCGGGCTCATGCTCGGTTGGGAGAAGTACCGTTGGGGCTGCTATGTCAAGGCCGTGTCGAATTTCCGCAGTTCCGCCTCCGCGTATGACTGCCTTTCCGACGGCACGACTTCCGACGGCTACATCTGGACCTCCGGCCGCTCCCGCGTCTCGCGCCTCAGCATCACAACGGGGCTAATCTTCCGTACCTGCGACTGGCTCAGCCTCTACACCGGAGTCGGCTACGGTTCCCGGACGCTGCTCTGGGAGGACTCTTCTCTCTACTGGTCCCGCGTTTCCGACCGCAGCCCGAGGGGCGTCGCCGCCGACTTCGGGCTCCAGTTCCGTCTCCGCCGCCTGCGCCTCACCGCCGGTCTCTCCACCACCGCCTTCCGCACCATTGACGGCGAAATCGCCATAGGTTTCTGTTTCTGAAATTCTGTCTCCGAGATAGCCTCAAAGATATGCCACTATTGCGATGCCGCTCCATCCATGAGGTTCCAGTATTCCGAAGTCAGTGCATTTGTGTCGTACACGATGCTCTCGTCGGAGGAAACGTGGTTGACAGGCTGTCTCTATTCCTAAGTTTGGAAGGCGACATTGATTCTAGAGTTGATAAAGAAAATAAAATAATGCTTGATGAGGTATGGCGGAAAAAGTGATTGTTGAGGGGATTGGCATATTTGAGAAAAATCAAGAGGAAAATTGTCGATAATTTTTGCGTCATAAATAAATATTCGTATCTTCGCAACAATAGAACTCGTTTGCATCCCGTCAGAACTGCAAGCGAGTCATTTTTTTATTATGAATCAGAAACCAAGAACAATTCGGGAACAATTGGCCAGACTCAAAGAAAAGGGAATGGCATTCAGC
>CAVBPI010000119.1:6733-7210 GCA_963596955.1 bacterium
CTTTTTTGAGGTTACAACAAGGTATGAGTTTGACAAGAAACTTCGTAATATCTTGTTTGATGCTATTGAAGTGTTGGAGGTAGGACTGCGCACGAAATTCATCACTACTTTTTCATTGGCAACAAATACAGGCTTATGGTATATAGATAAATCCCTTTTCGATAATCAGCAGTTTCACGAGGATTTGGTCTTGGATTTGAAATATGAGTTTGACAGAAATTCTGATCCCTTTGTGCGCCAATATATCCTTGAACATCCAAACTGGGACAGAAATTCTTTGGAGGGAGATAATCCAGACGCATGGATGATTTTAGAGACAGCCACATTCGGTACACTTTCAAAGATGTATAAAAATTTTCTGAATCAATCTCCTTTGAAGTCAAGGATAGCAAATGAACTTGGGTTGTATTCCTCCAAGGATCTTTCAGGCTGGCTGGAAGCAATTTCTGTGTTGAGAAATATCATTGCCCACCATTC
>CAVBPI010000120.1:0-7184 GCA_963596955.1 bacterium
CTGCACAGAAAGACTCTATTTCCCGGGCTACGTGCTCATCGAGGCGGAGCTTGTTCCGGAACTTCAGTACATCATCCGTAACGACGTTCCTCATATGTCAGGATTCCTGACCGAGAAGAGGGAAGTCAAGAGGGACGGTGCGAAGGTTCAGGAAGAGAGGCTTCCGATTCCATTGCGTGACGATGAGGTGCGCAGGCTGCTCGGCGAGCAGGACGAGAAGGCCGGAAGCGAGGCTGAGACGCTTGTCGATTATATGGTCGGCGACGCGGTCAAGATTACTGACGGGCCTTTCAGCGGTTTCGACGGCACTGTGGAAGAGATAGTCGAGGACAGAAGCAAGCTCAAGGTGATGGTTATGATTTTCGGCAGAAAGACTCTGCTTGAACTCAATTTTACCCAAGTAACTAAAGAATAATCATTTATTATGGCAAAAGAAATTACTGGATTCATCAAACTCCAGATTAAGGCCGCCGCAGCAAATCCTTCACCTCCAGTAGGACCGGCACTCGGTTCGAAGGGTCTGAACATCATGGATTTCTGCAAGCAGTTCAATGCTCGTACACAGGAGAGCGCCGGCAAGATTCTTCCGGTAGTCATCACTGTCTATAGCGACAAGTCATTCACCTTCGAGGTGAAGCAGCCGCCTGTAGCCATCCAGCTCAAGGAAGCTGCCAAGATTCAGACAGCGTCCGCGGAGCCTAACAGAAAGAAGGTTGCGACAATCACCTGGGATCAGGTGAAGACCATCGCCGAGACCAAGATGCCGGATCTCAACTGCTTCACGATTGAGTCCGCAATGTCAATGGTTGCCGGCACGGCAAGAAGTATGGGTATAAAGATTGACGGTGGCGAGAAGCCGGCCGGCATCAAATAAATTCACACGCTATGAGTAAACTTACAAAAAACCAGAAAGTGGTTACGGCCAAGGTTGATTCGGCCAAAATGTATAAGCTTGCCGAGGCATGTGAGCTTGTGAAGGAGGTTTCCTTCACTAAATTTGACGCCTCTGTCGAGCTTCATGTGAAGCTTGGCGTCGATCCGCGCAAGGCCAACCAGATGGTCCGCGGCGTTGTCACCCTTCCTTACGGAACCGGTAGGACAAAGCGTGTCCTCGTGCTCTGTACTCCTGACAAGGAGAACGAGGCGAAGGAAGCCGGAGCCGACTATGTAGGTCTTGACGAGTACATCGACAAGATTAAGGGCGGCTGGACAGACGTTGATGTCATCATCTGTACTCCTTCTGTCATGGCCAAGGTCGGCGTAATCGGTCGTATTCTCGGTCCGAGGGGCCTCATGCCTAACCCTAAGACGGGAACTGTCACGATGGAGGTCGGCAATGCCGTCAAGGAAGTCAAGGCAGGTAAGATTGACTTCAAGGTCGATAAGACAGGTATCGTTCATGCTGCAATCGGCAAGGTTTCATTCTCCGGAGAGCAGATTCTCGGCAACGCCAATGAACTGCTCGGCGCGATTCTCAAGCTCAAGCCGGCAACTCTGAAGGGAACCTATCTCCAGACAGCTACCATCTGCTCTACAATGAGCCCTGGTATTCATATTGATGTTAAAACAATCGGCAGTGCTGAATAAAGAATTACAATTATGAGAAAAGAATTGAAAGTCGAAGTAATTGAGGCAATTTCAGCACAGCTCAAGGAAACTCCTAATTTCTACATTACGGACATTTCCGGGCTCAATGCTGAAAAGACATCCAAGCTCCGTCGCGAGTGCTTTGAGAAGGGCATCAAGCTCTGCGTAGTGAAGAACACCCTCTTCATCAAGGCGACCGAGGAACTCGGAGAGGACATCCACGAACTCCATCAGGCACTTGAAGGCCCTACGGCCATCATGTTCACCACCACCCCGAACGCTCCTGCAAAGCTCATCAAGAAGTTTCAGGACGCCGGCGAGGAGAAGCCTGTTCTCAAGGGCGCATTCGTTCAGGAATGCGCGTTCCTTGGCGCTGACAAGCTCGGAGAACTCTGCAACATCAAGTCCCGTGAAGAGCTCATCGGTGACATCATCACTCTTCTCCAGTCACCTGCACGCAACGTCATTTCTGCACTCCAGAATGCGTCCGGCAATACTGTCGCAGGTCTCGTGAAGGCGATTGAGGAGAAAAAGTCAAATGAATAATAATTATCAACAATTTAAATATTAACTAATTATGGCAGACATTAAAGCACTCGCAGAAGAGTTGGTAAACCTTACTGTGAAAGATGTTCAGGAACTTGCTAACGTTCTTAAGGAAGAGTATGGTATCGAGCCTGCAGCGGCTGCAGTTGCTGTAGCTGCAGGTCCTGCGGCAGCAGGCGAGGCAGCAGCGGCTGAGCAGACTGAGTTTGACGTCGTTCTCAAGAGCGCAGGTCAGGCTAAGCTCAACGTAATCAAGGTCGTTCGCGAGAAGACCGGTCTCGGACTTAAGGAAGCAAAGGAACTTGTTGACAAGGCTCCTACAGCAATCAAGGAAAAGGCATCCAAGGCTGAGGCTGAGGAACTGAAGGCTGCCCTTGAAGAGGCAGGTGCAGAAGTTGAGGTTAAATAACTTCGCCCGCTTCCCCAGAGGGGAACAATCTCAGGTTTAGGGTCCGAAGTAGGCCCTAAACCTTTTTGTCGTATTTATGTTTTACATAATATCATAAGGGCAGAAGATGTCACAAAAGACTAAAAATCAGCGAATTTCCTTCGCAACATCAAAGATTCTCCTTGAATATCCTGACCTTCTTGAAGTGCAGTTGAAGTCCTTCCGGGATTTCTTCCAGCTTGAGACTACCCCTGAGAACAGGAAGAATGAAGGTCTGTATCAGGTGTTTCAGGAGATTTTCCCGATCGAAGACACTCGCAACAGCTACAAGCTTGAGTTCATTGACTATTTCATTGACCCGCCGCAGTATTCGATCGAAGAGTGTCTGGAGAGAGGACAGACTTACAGCGTTCCTCTGAAGGCAAAACTCCGCCTTTCATGCAGTGATCCTGACCACGAGGGCTTCGATACGAAGGTCCAGGACGTATATCTCGGCAACATCCCTTACATGACGCCGGGCGGAACGTTCATCATCAACGGTTCAGAGCGTATCATTGTATCCCAGCTCCACAGGTCGCCGGGCGTTTTCTTCGGATCGAGCATCCACGCCAACGGCACAAAGCTCTATTCTGCCAGAATCATTCCGTTCAAGGGTTCATGGATAGAGTTCGCGACTGACATCAACAATGTCATGTATGCCTACATCGACCGTAAGAAGAAGCTCCCTGTCACCACTCTGCTCCGTGCAATCGGATTCAACGGCGACAAGGACATCATCGACATATTCGGACTTGCCGACGAGATTGAGGTGACTCCGGAGAATCTTGAGAAGTTCCAGGGCAGGAAACTCGCCGCGAAGGTGCTGAAGACCTGGATTGAGGACTTCGTCGATGAGGACACGGGAGAGGTTATTCCGGTAGAGCGGACTACCGCCATCGTCGAGCGCGGGGAGATTCTCGGCCCGGAGACGATAGAGAAGCTCGCGGAGACCGACGTGAAGACAATACTTCTCCAGAAGGAGGACGCGAACGTCAACGAGTATGCGATTATCTACAACACCCTCCAGAAGGACCCGACGAACACCGAGACGGAGGCCGTCACCTACATCTACAAGCAGCTCCGCAATTCCGAACCGCCTGATGAGGCCACGGCAAGGGACGTCATCGACAAGCTCTTCTTCTCCGACAAGAGATATGACCTCGGAGACGTCGGAAGGTACCGTCTCAACAAGAAGCTGAATCTCACCATTGATGACAATGTGCGTGTGCTCACGAACACTGACATCATCGAGATTATCAAATATCTCATCCAGCTCATCAACGCGAAGGCCGTTGTGGATGACATCGACCACCTCAGCAACCGTCGTATCAGGACCGTGGGCGAGCAGCTCGCCAACCAGTTCAACGTCGGTCTTTCAAGGATGGCGCGTACAATCCGCGAGAGGATGAACGTCAGGGACAGCGAGCAGTTCGCCCCGACCGACCTCATCAACGCAAAGACTCTTTCTTCCGTCATCAACTCGTTCTTCGGAACCAGCCAGCTGTCCCAGTTCATGGACCAGACCAACCCGCTTTCGGAGATGACCCACAAGCGCCGTCTTTCGGCTCTCGGTCCGGGCGGTCTTTCAAGGGACAGGGCAGGATTCGAGGTTCGCGACGTGCACTACACGCACTACGGACGTCTTTGCCCTATCGAGACTCCTGAGGGCCCGAACATCGGTCTTATCTCGTCTCTGTGCGTATATGCCCGCATCAACAATCTCGGCTTCATCGAGACTCCTTACCGCAAGGTGGAGAACGGAAAGGTCGATTTGAGCAGCGGCGGATGGCAGTACATGAGCGCCGAGGAGGAGGAGAACCAGATGGTCTCCCTCGCCAACGTGAAGATGGACGACAACGGAAACATTCTCGAGGACCGAATCCTCTGCCGCTACGGGGCGGACTTCCCTGTGGTTACCAAGGAAGAGGTCAACTATATGGACGTGGCTCCTAACCAGATTGCGTCAGTCGCGGCCTCACTCATCCCGTTCCTTGAGCACGATGACGCGCACCGTGCGCTGATGGGTGCGAACATGATGAGGCAGGCGGTTCCGCTTCTCAGCCCGGAGGCTCCTATCGTGGGAACCGGCCTTGAGGAGAGGGTCTGCCTCGATTCACGCACTCAGGTCATGGCCGAGCGCAGCGGAGAGGTCGTCTATGTCGATGCCAAGGAAATTCACGTGAAGTACGACCGTACCGACGACGAGAAGTTCGTAAGCTTCACCGACGACATCACCGTCTATCAGCTTCCTATATATAGAAGGACAAACCAGAGCACTACAATCCTCCTCAAGCCTATCGTCCGCAAGGGTGACAGGGTCGAGAAGGGACAGGTCCTCACCGAAGGCTACGCTACCCAGAACGGCGAGCTCGCCCTCGGACGTAACCTCAAGGTGGCTTTCATGCCTTGGAAGGGTTACAACTATGAGGACGCAATCGTGCTTTCCGAGAGGATGATTCGCTGGGATGTCCTCACCTCAATCCATGTCGAGGAGTATCTCACCGAGGTCCGTGACACCAAGCGCGGTATGGAGGAACTCACTTCCGACATTCCGAACGTCAGCGAGGACGCGACGAAGAATCTCGACGAGAACGGTATCATCCGCGTCGGTGCGCACATCGAGCCGGGTGACATCATGATAGGAAAGATTACGCCTAAGGGCGAGAGCGACCCTTCTCCTGAGGAGAAGCTCCTCCGCGCAATATTCGGCGACAAGGCCGGTGACGTGAAGGACGCCTCCCTCAAGGCAAATCCGTCCCTTGACGGAACCATCATCAAGACAGCCCTCTACTCGAAGGCAGGCAAGGAGGCTGGAGCCAACAAGCGTCAGGCCAAGGCCGAGATGAAGGTTCGTGTCGAGAAGGCCGAGGAAGAGTTCAATGTCAAGGCCGAGGCTCTCAGGGCACGGTTCCTCGACAAGCTTGCGGTTCTTGCCGAAGGTAAGAAGAGCGCCGGCATCAGCGACCTTTACGGTGTGGAAATCATCCCTAAGGGCGAGACTATCAAGGCGTCCGTTCTCCGTGACATCGACTACGAGAACATCAACACCAGCAAGTGGACTTCCGAGAAGAACACCAACCTTCTCATCAAGGAACTCATAAACAACTACTGCATCGCCTACAAGGAAGAGGCCGCGAAGTCAAAGCGTGAAATCGACCGCATAAAGGTCGGAGACGAGCTTGCGAACGGCGTGCTTCAGGTGGCGAAGGTATATGTGGCGAGAAAGAGAAAGATCAGGGTGGGCGACAAGATGGCCGGCCGTCACGGTAACAAGGGTATCGTGGCGAAGGTTGTCCGCGATGAGGATATGCCGTTCCTTGAGGACGGTACACCTGTCGATATAGTCCTCAACCCTCTCGGCGTGCCTTCCCGAATGAACCTCGGTCAGATTTACGAGACCGTCCTCGGATGGGCCGGAGCCGAACTCGGACTCAAGTTCTCCACTCCAATCTTCGACGGTGCGTCGCTGGATGACATCTGCGCCTACACTGACAAGGCCGGTCTTCCTCGTTTCGGAAAGACCTACCTCAGGGACGGCGGCACCGGCGATTGGTTCGACCAGCCTGCAACTGTCGGAGTCATCTACATGATTAAGCTGGGACACATGGTCGATGACAAGATGCACGCGAGGTCCATCGGTCCTTACTCACTCATCACTCAGCAGCCGCTCGGCGGTAAGGCGCAGTTCGGTGGACAGCGTTTCGGAGAGATGGAGGTATGGGCCCTTGAGGCATTCGGCGCGGCCAATGTCCTTCAGGAGATTCTTACAGTCAAGTCCGATGACGTGACCGGACGTTCAAAGACTTACGAGGCAATCGTCAAGGGCGACCTCATGCCGACCCCGGGCATTCCGGAGTCGCTCAATGTCCTCCTCCACGAGCTTCGCGGTCTGGGTCTTAAGGTTACTCTGGACTAATTACGGTTAATTTGAAATTTTAGAAATATGCCGACTTTTAATAAAGATAACAAGGTTAAAAGCAATTTCGAAAGAATCAGCATCGCTCTCGCTTCTCCTGAAGACATCAAGGAAAGGTCTTCAGGAGAGGTCCTGAAGCCGGAGACGGTCAATTACAGGACCTACAAGCCTGAGAGGGACGGACTTTTCTGCGAGAAGATTTTCGGTCCTACCAAGGACTACGAGTGCCACTGCGGCAAGTACAAGAGAATCAAGTACCGCGGAATCGTCTGCGACCGATGCGGAGTCGAGGTTACCGAGAAGAAGGTCCGCAGGGAAAGGATGGGACACATCGAGCTCACCGTTCCGGTTGCGCACATCTGGTACTTCAAGTCAGCTCCGAACAAGATTGCGGCTCTTCTCGGCATCGCTGCCAAGAAGCTTGAGGCTGTCATCTATTACGAGAAGTACATCGTGACCGCCCCCGGTCAGACCGGACTTCAGAAGCTTGACCTCCTTTCCGAGGACGAGTATCTCGACATACTCGCGCAGTATCCTGACAATCAGAACCTTCCTGACGACGATCCGGACAAGTTCAAGGCCGGGATGGGCGCCGAGTCGATTTATGAGCTTCTCAAGGAAATTGACATTGACGCCCTTGCGAAGGAACTCCGCACCAAGATGCTCACCGAGACTTCCCAGCAGAGGAAGGCCGAGGCGCTCAAGAGG
>CAVBPI010000121.1:0-417 GCA_963596955.1 bacterium
CTTTATCCGGCTCATGTGAAGAAAAAGCGCAGCTTATTGCCGCCTCGAAGGAATATTCAGATGAGGCATTTGATAATCAGGTCGAATTTGATTTCAAGCATATTTCCGCTTATGGCAATATGAGTGTGGTACTTCCTTCGGATGCCGGAACAGTCGAGGCCGTTTCGCTGTCTGCGGATGAGGAACTTACTGGACATTTCAATTATTCATTCTCTGATGATGAATTGTTAGCTCTGGATGCTGTGAATACAGTTACAGTCAAGACGAATAAGACGGAAGGGCTGTTCTTTGCCATCGCTCCGGTGGATTTGTCCGAGAAGAAAATGACTGTAACGGTCACGACGGATAAGGGCGTATATGCTAAGGAAATAGACTTGAACGGAAAGACTCGGAAGTTTGTCGCAGGACAAGTTTCCA
>CAVBPI010000121.1:427-3204 GCA_963596955.1 bacterium
GGTTTCCGGATTTACGCAGAGCGAGGCACGTTCCGAGGTCTGGACGCTGGTGACGGACGCTTCGACGCTTGCCGTCGGGGATAAACTTGTGATTGCGTCAAATGATAAGGGCGCGGTCGCCGGTGATATTTCAAAAGATTTCATGGCTTCTGTCGCAGCAAAGTTTTCCTCAGATAAGAATACTCTCATTGAATTGCCTTCAGAAGCTGTTGTTCTGACTTTGGGAGGTGTGATTGATGAATGGACCTTGACAAATGAGAATGGCGAGAAGCTTGGTTCTGTTTCTGCGAAAAAAGCTTCGTGGGATACAGGGACTACTACATGGAAGATAACAGTTGATTCTGCGAATGATGCGACTATTCAGACTAGCACATCAACAACGACCCCTAATAGATTCCTATATAACTCCACAAGTCCGAGATTTTTGCCATATACATCTGCTGTACAAGAGAATATGCTTCTGCCTCAGCTTTATCGTCTCTCATCAAGCAGTACATTGGTCGCTCCGGCTAATGTTAAGGCGGCGGTTGATGGACAGACAGTTACTGTAACTTGGGATGCCGTGTCAGGTGCTAAGGACTACACCGTGACTTGCACCGGTCAGACAGAACAGACAGTTTCAGGTACAAGCTGCTCATTCGAGAATCTTGAGTATGACACGGAATATACGGTTTCAGTAGTTGCCAACCCTGAAGACGCTTCCGTTTCAAAGTCAGCTGCTTCAACGGCAACAGTCAAGACCGGAGAGAATCCGAACCCATACCTCACGGTCACGCCGTCAGAATACAAGGATGAAATACCTGCCGCTGGAGCAGAACTCAAATTCACGGTGAAAACCAATCAAACAAGCTGGACCGTAACTTCCACCGACGAAACCAACTTCAAGCCATCGGTTCTCTCCGGCAATTCCGGCTTCACAGTCACAGTCGCAGCCAACGACGGCGATGCCCGCACCGCTACGATTACTGTATCTGCCGGCGAGTTGAATCATATAATCTCCTTGGTTCAGTTGGCAACTGTGCCAGTCAAAGAATACACATTGACAATAGATACAGGGAGTTTTAACTCAAATGGCTATGCCGCTAATAATAATGAGAAGACAACATCTGCTATAGCGTCAGATGGCAGTACATTGGATGTGAAATGGACTTCATCGCAGATAATGCTCCAGAGCAAAGTTATGCAATGGCAAAAAGGTAATGGTGCATTATATAATTCTACAGACTTAGGGCAAATCACAAACATTCAAATTACCTCAACATCTGGAAGTTTTACAAAAATCATAGGCACTACAGAGCAACCAACCCAAAACTCTGATAACGGAGGGTATTTCAAAATAAAAGTAGGCAGTAGTCTGGGAAAAACATCAAAAGTAGTGATAACCTTTAAGAAATAGTGTTAAGTTTATCCAATAGTTACGCCGCTCCGAATGGGGCGGCGTAACTGATTCATGGAAACCGAGGGGATAGAGTAGAACGCCATACGGCGAAGTGAAATTCACTTATTCGCTGATACCCTTAATATCGGCGATAGTGACCTTTCACACTCTCTATTTGGCCGAATCGGACACGTCTGTATCCTCGAATCCAAACCAAACGGAAAATCTCCACTCTGATGGAGATAATGAACTTTTTGTGAGTTCTTCTTTTCATTAGTTTTTAAATTTGAGATAGGCGTAAGAACTACAGACTCCTCATATATTACCTCCCCCCTCGGTTAAGTTATAAAATAAAGGCTGACATTTGTTAAGGGCAAATGCCAGCCTTTAAATATCCCAAATCATTACCTAATGATGGCGCAAAGATAATCAAAAAAGTTTCAGGTGCAACCTTGCTGTGAAAAATTTTCTAAAAATCTTGTTCATTCTGTTTCGTGTCCGGCAGGATGCCTAGGGCGGTGAACATACAGCGGTAGGCGACGGCTTTCTTTTCGAGCGCTAGGGGATAGGCGCGGGATGAGGAGGGAAGGCGGTAGAGACGGAGTGCTGTGGTATCGCGGTCACTGGACGGGGCTTGGGTTGGGATTGTCAGGGGTGAGAATCCGCCCATCGGTGGCTGTTCGCAGCTGAAATGTTCGCACAGGACGTCAGTCGCCTTCTGGCCGGTCGTCACGATGGCCCGGCATTGCGGAATTTTTCTCAGGAGTCCCTCGATGTCAGTCGCTTTCGTGACCTGAAGAAACTTGTCCGAGGCGTTGTCCCGGAGCCTGATGACTTCGCAGGCCGTGTCGAACATCGCGATTCCGGTTTCATTGCAGAAATCGACAATCTTCCCTTTGTTAAACTTTTTCGCTCCCGGGACGACAAAATGCTCCCTGTCGGCGAAGAACAGCAGCCCCATGATACGCCACATATCATTGCCGAAATTCGGATAGTAGAAGTCCATGCTCCATCTCACCGGCTGCGGAGGGAAGCTCCCCAGCATCAGAATCCTTGCATTCTCCGGCAAAAACGGCTCAAACGGGTGCGGTTCGGGTAAATTGCTCATTTTCGATGATTTTAATTTTTTCAAAGCCCCTGCAGGGCACTTGAAGATTCTGCAAAAAAGAAAGAGAGCTACATTGCTGCAACTCTCTTTGAAGTGGTGTCACCGGGAATCGAACCAGGGACACAAGGATTTTCAGTCCTTTGCTCTACCAACTGAGCTATGACACCATTTCGTTTTGGGATTGCAAAGGTAGGAATAAAATCTTACTTTGCAAATTTTTATTTGCATATTTCCTGCGAAATATGTCTTTTTTTTCAGTATTTCAACTTTTGTGCGCGTCCCGAATTGACG
>CAVBPI010000121.1:3224-7142 GCA_963596955.1 bacterium
CCGGCTATGAGGGCGAAGGTCGCCGGTTTCTGGTAGCCGTGGGCGTGGGATTCGGGAATCATCTCGTCGCTGACCACGTAGAGCATCGCGCCGCCGGAGAATGCGAGCATGAAGGGGAGGAAAAACTCCGAGATGGAGCCGAGAAGGTAGCCGGTGAACACACCTGCCACTTCGAGGGCGCTGATGGCGAGGGCGATGACGAGTGTGCGTCTGCGGCTTACTCCCGCAAGAAGGAGAGGGGAGACTATCACCATGCCCTCAGGGATGTTCTGGATTGAGATTCCGATTGCCACGCTGACCGCGCTTCCGAGAAGTTCCGGAGCGCCCCCTCCGGCGAAGCCGACGCCTGCGGACATACCTTCGGGGAACTTGTGGATGGCAATCGCGAGGACAAACAGAAGGATGCGGTCGAGATGCTTGTCGTTGGCGTGCGTCTCGTTGTCAAGCCCGGCGAGCCTGTGCAGATGCGGGGTGAAGCGGTCGATGAAAGTCAGGAACAGCGCCCCGACGAAAACGCCTGCAATCGGGATGAGTTTCCCCGGGAATCCGCCGTATGAATCTATGGCAGGGACGATGAGCCCCATAATCGCCGCCGCCATCATGATTCCGGCGCAGAGTCCAAGAATCGTGTCGTTCACCTTGTGCGGGACGTCCTTTATGAAATAGCCGAGAATGTAGCCGAAGAGCGTCGAACCGCCGACGCCTGCCGCCGTAATCAGAAGATATTGAATGCCTGTACTCATATTTCGGCAAAGATAGTCAATTTTCGCCTTTGTGGAATATGGTTTTGATGGCAAATTTTTATATCTTCGCGGAATTATGGATATGCTGAATGACCCGATAATCACGTGCAGGACCGTCTTTGCGAGAAACTGCGAGGTACGGAAAATCGACAGGCCGACTGCCGACGCTTTCCTTGACGCCAATCATGTCCATGGAAGCGCCTCCTGCCGCCACTGCTACGGACTTTTCCGCCGGCGTGCCACCGGAGCTGCCGAAAGGCGTGGAAATGTGTCCGGGAAAGGCATCGAGGGGGAACTTGTCGCCGTCGCGACGTTCTCAAACGCACGCCGGTGGGAAAAGCAGAGACGGACGGTCAGTTCCTATGAGTGGGTGCGCTACGCTTCGCTCCGTGACACTCGTGTCGTCGGCGGCATGGGCAAGCTGCTCAAGGCTTTCATCGCGGACCGCCATCCTGACGACGTGATGACCTATGCCATTTCAACCGCCGTCCCCGGCCGCCCCGTCCGCAGTGGCATGGAATCCTCCGGCAATGTCTTCCGCAAGCTCGGCTTCGTCGAGGAGTCCCGCCGCGCTTTCCCCAGCCGCATCAGGGGCGAAGAAGGGCAAATCTCCACCAGCATCAAGTTCCGCCTCAAGCTCACCGACTGGGAATAAAAAGAAGCCTGAAAGGATTTCTCCATTCAGGCTCCAAAATCAAATTCCGTTCAACTAGATTGAATAGGCATCTATAACCGATGCTTAGGGGAAGGGGATGCTAAAACAAATTCTTCAGTCTATCAAAGAACGACTTATCGTCTTTCGTAGGATTCGGCACCACGTCCGCCGACCGTCCCAGCGCCTCGACAAGCTCCTTGCTCTCGCGGCTGAGCTTCTTAGGAATCCACACGCCGATTTTCACGTAGAGGTTTCCGCATCCGTAGCTGTTCACTGAAGGCAGACCCTTGCCGCGCATCGTGAGCACGGTGCCGGACTGCGTGCCAGGCTCAATCTTGAGCTTCTGCGTCGTGCCGTTGATGCACGGGATGTCAACCTCGCATCCGAGCATGGCGTCGGTCACTGAAATGACCTTGGTGTAGAACAGGTTGTTGTCCTTGCGCTCGAAATCCTTGTTCGCCTCTATGTCGATGACCACAAGCAGGTCTCCGTTGATTCCGTTGTTCTTCGCCGCGTTGCCGGCTCCGGTCACCCTGAACTGCATTCCGTCCTCGACTCCAGCCGGAATCTTGACGCGCACCGTCTCGCGTTTCCTTATCAGGCCGCTTCCGCCGCAGCTCGGACACGGATTCGTGACAATCTTGCCCTCGCCTCCGCACTGCGGACATGGTGAGTATGCCACGGTCTGACCGAGGAACGACTGGACGACCCTCTTGTACTGTCCGGTTCCCTTGCAGTTCGGGCAGGTCTTTATGTCGGCGGCCGACTTGGCGCCCTTTCCGCCGCATGACTGGCACGGAACGAATCTCTCTATTGTTATTTCCTTCTCCACTCCGCGAGCCACTTCCTCAAGCGTCAGCCTCGCATGGACTCTGATGTCCTTGCCTCGCGCGACCCTTTCCTGCGTGCGGCCTCCGCCGAATCCGCTGAAACCACCGAATCCGCCGTCGCCTCCGAAGCTTCCGGAGAAGCCTCCGAACGCGCCTCCGAAGAGGTTGTTCAGGATGTCGTTAAGGTCTCCGAAGCCTCCGCTGAAGTCAGGTCCCGGATTGTCGCCGACTCCGGCATGGCCGAACTGGTCGTACTTCTTCCTCTTCTCCGGGTCGCTCAGCACGGCATAGGCCTCGGCCGCTTCCTTGAACTTTTCCTCGGCTTCCTTGTTTCCGGGGTTCTTGTCCGGGTGATATTTGATTGCAAGTGTCCTGTAGGCCTTCTTTATCTCGTCGGCCGTCGCTGTCTTGGCGACCCCGAGCACTTCGTAATAATCTCTTTTCGCTGCCATAGTTTTCTTCTCCGCTTTTTCTGTCAGTTCTTTACCCTATGCTGAGCCACCGTCAGATTCCGACGACGACCTTCGCGAAGCGGATGACCTTGCCGTTGAGCTTGTAGCCTGTCTGCACGACGTCAAAGACCTTTCCCTTCTTGTCCGCGTCCTCGACCGGGAACTGCGCGACGGCTTCGTGCTCGTCGGTGTTGAAGTCGGCGTCCATCGCCTCGATAGGGGTGAGCCCCTTGCTCTTGAGGTATGCCATCAGCTTCCCGTAAATCAGCTCCGTGCCTTCCTTCGCGGCCGCAGCGTCGTCCGATTCGGCAAGCAGCTTCATCGCCCGCTCGCAGTCGTCAAGAACCACAAGCATTCCCTTTATCGTGTCCTCGGCAGCCGTGGCGACCATGTCCAGCTTTTCCTGCGCGGTGCGGCGCCTGAAAGTGTCGAACTCCGCCATGAGCCTGACATAGGCGTCCTCGGTCTTGGCCAGTTTGTCACTTGTCGCTGTCAGTTTGGTTTCAAGTTCCGACTTGGATTTCTTCAGCTTCTCGACTTCCTCGTTCTCCGCCTCAACCTCCGTCTCTTTTTCCGAAGTCACCTTTTCCTGCTCGCAGGCAGTCTCTCCGGTTTTCTCTTCCTTTGCCGTAACTTCCTGTTCCTCAACTTTTTCGTGATGTTTCTTGTTCTTGCTCATATCTTATTTCTCCATTTTTTATCAAACATATTACACGATTCAACACGCCCCGGATTTTCATCCCGGCACATTGAACCCGCCCACTCTAACTCAAAGAGCAAGCCGCAGCCAACTTAATGACATTTTGTCATATCCCTAAATGAAAAGCAGAAAGGGGAAGCGTAAAGAAAAAGCTGAAAGAGAGGGGATGCATAAAAGGATGGGATGCAAGGCGCACAAAGCCCTCAAAACCGGAGCAACCTTGTGGTTGTGAGGATTTTGAGGGCTTTTGCAACGAAGCAGACCGCCTTTTAGGCGCCCCGTCATTCGTCATTTGAAGAATTTATCTACCTCTCTCACGGCCTCAGGCAAAGCGAACACAACAACTCTATCATATTCCTGAATCTGAGTGCCGCCCACGGCGATGAACGAATTGTTGCCGCGAATCACTCCTCCGACAATCGCGTTCTTCGGAAAATCGAGGTCCATGAGCCTTCCGGAGGTAATCTTCGCGTCCTTGACGACGATATATTCCAGAACTTCGGCGTTCGTCCCGTTCATATATTTGATGAAACGCACC
>CAVBPI010000122.1:0-7138 GCA_963596955.1 bacterium
ATATCGTCTTCGGATATGTCGCCAAGGGCGACGCGCGTCCGGTGAACCTTACCGTAGGGCTTGAGGCCACGAACGAATATGCCGGACTCGGAATAACCCCGGACAATTCAGGACGCTTCTATGCGTATGGCGATGAGGTCGAGTCATTCACATACGGCCTCTACAAGAAATCCGCAATCACGGGCTACAGCCTCAGCTCCCTCCTCGACGAGAGCGGCACTTCGTTCACGGCAGAACAGCTTGAGAGCGTCAATTCAAAGTATTTCAGCCGGATGATAACCGGCCTTAACGGCGACACGACATATCGTCTCGTCCTCCGTGCAAGCAACGGCTACACGACAAGGCTCTGGTACATCGACTACAAGACCACCGGAACATTCAACCCGGGACTTGAGACCGACTGGCGCTACCGCGACTTCCTTGACGAGCAGCCTTCAAGCGCGGAACTCAAGTCGAAGGCGTGGAACTACTATGCGGTCAATCTCATGGACAGCAATCCTGTTCGCCGCTACATAGGAAAGGTAAGGTTCAGTGACAATGCGGACTATTTTGACTCTGAGCAGACAGCCCTTTCGATTACTGGTCTCACGGGCATCACCTACGACAGCGGCGGTGAACTCTCCGCAATCTCGATTCTTGAGTCGCCAGCAACCCAAGGGTACAACGGCGCGTTCGTCCTCTATGTTGACGGCAGCAGCTACACCGGCACGAAGAACGGCGAGTCAATCTTCACCGGGTATGTCGCGGACGAAAGCAACTCCGTCTATGCCGGCTACGGATTCTTCTTCGGCGCGGTCGCCGACGGCTACATCTACGGCGTGCCTTCTCCTGCGATGGCTTCTCAGGGCATCACCTACCGCTATCTCTACACGGCATCGTCCAGCGCGGCCTACAGCATTATGACCCAGATGCTTCTCGTCGATCCTGACAAGGATATGGGCGGCATTTCAGACATGGCGGAAGAAACTCTCGCAGCAGCGAGGGCATCCGTTCTCGGACGAATATCCAACGTTGCGCCGAGAAACTATGTCGAACTTCCAGAGTATGCCGAGCCTGTTCATGAGGCACCGGTCAATCTCGCGGGGACGCTCGTTCCGGCATCCGCCCCTGAGTTCGGCAGGGCGGACGGGCTTGAAATAGTGGCGGTGGAGCCGACGGACAGCGGCGATGTGACATACACGCTTGCCGAAGCTCCACAACTGCTTAATCTTTAAGGAATATGATGATTATGAGAAAGAAAAATACAGCTATATTTTTTGCGGCCCTGCTTTTGGCATCCTGCACCTCCGAGCGTCTGTCCGTTGAGGGGAGTTCCGTGGCGCAGGTTCCTGACAAGGTCTGCAACGCGCCGCAGTCGGACGGGGACAACGTACTGATTGTCAAGTTCGACGAAACCGCCGTGGAGACAGTTGAAAATCATGTTCTTACACGCTCCGGAGACGGTCTGGCATCCGGAGTCGCGTCGGTTGACGATGTGCTCGCCTCCCTTGAACTCACTGGAATGGAAAGGGTGTTCCCCAAGGGACGCGACAATGAGGCCGCCACTCGTGCCGCCGGGCTTCACAGGTGGTATCTCCTGCACTTCGCCCCGACTCAGGACCTGACGGCGGCCGCTGAAAGCCTCGCCTCGGTTGCTGAAATAGACAAGATTCAGTACAGCGCGAAGCTTCAGAAGGCTTCCGACGGAAAGGTCTGGCCTTTCAGGGGCGGTTCCGCCCTCACCAAATCGATGGTCAGCTACCCGTTCAACGACCCGGACGGCTTCTGGCAGTGGCACTACATCAACAATGCCGACCAGGCCGTGGGAACGGCAGCGAGGGCAGGGGCTGACGTCAATGTCGCCGATGCATGGAAACTCACGGCCGGCGACCCGCGCGTGATTGTGGCGGTGCTCGATGAGGGCGTGAAATACACTCATCCCGACCTTGCCACGAATATGTGGACAAATCCGAACGAGACTGACGGTGACGGCATCGACAACGACGGCAACGGCTATGTCGATGACATCCACGGCTACAATTTCGTTGACAACGGTCCGATAACATGGGACAAGTCCTACAATCAGGGCGGCAAGGACTACTCCGACAGCGGTCATGGGACTCATGTCGCCGGGACTATAGCAGCCGTGAACAACAACGGCATAGGTGTCGGCGGAATAGCCGGCGGAACGGGCATCGGTGACGGCGTTAGGATTATGTCCTGCCAGATTTTCTCGGCAAGCATCTCCGCTACCGACTATGCCACGAGCCGCGCCATCAAGTATGCCGCAGACAACGGTGCCTGCATACTCCAGTGCTCATACGGCTACACCGGAATGGACATCACTTCCGACGCGGACTTTTATCAGAAGGCTCCTCTTCTCTGTGAGGCCCTTGACTACTTCTTCGGAAAGAGCAACTGCGAAGCCCTTGAAGGCGGTCTTGCGATTTATGCGGCGGGCAACGACGCCAAGAACCGCTCCAACTACCCTGGCGGCTACGGCGAGTGTATCTCCGTCACGGCAATCGGCCCGGATGCTCTCCCAGCCTACTACACCTGCTACGGCTACGGCTGCAACATAGCGGCTCCGGGCGGAGAGACGGGCGGTTTCACCGGCGGCGAGCGTGCCGGAGTGCTCTCCACGGTCTGCTCCGAACTGCCTGATAGCGACGGCGAGGACTACGGCTATATGCAGGGCACCTCGATGGCCTGCCCTCATGTCACGGGAGTAGCCGCTCTCGGACTCTCGTATGCCCTCAAGACCGGCAAGAAATTCACCCGCAGCGAGTTCACGTCGATGCTCCTCACTTCAGTGAACGACATAGAATCCCGCTTCAGCGGCACCAAGACCACGCTTGCCACAATCAATCTCGAGGACTACACCTGCGGACGGATGGGTACCGGTCTTGTTGATGCAACGCGCCTGCTCATGCAGATTGAGGGCACGCCGTGCCTCGTCGTGCCGACCGGCAGCCTTCAGCTAATCGCCCTCGACACCCATTTCGGCGGTTCAGCCGAAAATCTCACCTATACGGACGTGAAGATGTTTGAGAACGACATCAAGCGTCTCGGAATGCCGGAGGCCCCGACCATGTATAACGGCAAACTGATGATAAAGTGCACAAAGCCCGGCAATGCCCGCATCACCATCAAGGCAATCGCCGGAGGGGACAGGATTAACAACGGCCTGATGATGGGCGGAATGGAAATCACCAAGGAATTCTACATCATCGCCCGCGAGGGAACCGCGTCAAACGGCGGATGGCTTTAACATCAGGTTAATATTCAAATGATTATGAAAATGAAAAGATATATCGCATTCATCATTGCCGCCGCGCTCGCGCTTCCGCTGCTGTTCTCGTGCAAGAAGGACTCGAAGCCCGACATTGCTTCGGGTGTCACGGGGCAGTGGCATCTGACCTCGTGGAACGGCAAGGTTCCGAAAGGCATCGACGTCTGGATGGAACTTTCGTCGGACGGAACATTCAAACTCTGGCAGCAGACCTCGACGTCGGCATATTCCCGTCTTGACGGAACTTTCACGACCGAAGGCAATGTCCTTGACGGCGTTTATTCCGACGGCACAGGATGGTCGTCGGCATACAGCTACTCCCTTTCCGACTCCGACACGAAGCTTACTTTCGTCTCCCTCAACGACGAGGCCGTGACGAGCATATATACAAGGGCCGAAATTCCCGAATCCGTCAGGACACCGTTGTTCTCGAAGGCTTCAGCAGACGAGTCCGACATATTCCGTTTTCTTTAATATTAAAAGACTATGAATCTGAGAAATACGATATTATGCGCCCTCGCCTCCACGGCACTGCTCATTCTCGGCGGATGCGAAAAGGAGGGGACTGGCAGCGTTTCCGAATACGGGATAAGGCTTGTCGCCGACAGTGAACTCTGCGACGTCGTGATTCCTGCGGCGGCCAAGGCGGACGAGACCGTTTCAGTGACCGTTAAGGTGAAGAAGGAGAATCATCATGTCTCCGCTGTCACCGTGAACGGGGTCAAGAGCACCAAGGTCTCTGGAAACGAGAACGGCACGGAGGGGCTTTACAGCTTCACGATGCCGGCAAGGGAGGTCGTCGTGGCGGCGATTGTGGTCGAGAACCAGCCTGACGCCTATCCTATCAGTTACACTGCCGACCCGTCCTATTTCAGCGTCGATGTGGCGGACCTCGGCCCGGCGGGCGAGAAGATAGAGGTGACGGTCACGATGACAGACATCACGCGAAAGATGGCGTCCGTGACATACAACGGCGAGGAATGTGAACTTGAATCCGTCTCCGAGGCCGATTCGCGCTACATCTTCTCATTCATCATGCCGGAGGCTCCGGTCGCCCTCGGATTTACCGTCGCGAAAGATATGCACATAATCACCCCTGAAAATGACGAACATTCCTACATCACGATGTACAACTGCTGCAGCGACTGGGATGCTCCTGAGGAGGAGCGCGTCTATGATGAGATTTACGGACTTCTCGTGAAGTTCATGTGGGGCGGCGAACTCGGCTACAAGGCAACTCTCAAGGTGACGTCTGACAGCGGCGTGAATGTTGATTATTACTGGACGGACCAGGACGCCGATTTCGGCGAGTGCTGGTACTTCGTGATGCCGGACGAGAACGTGACGATTTCGACGACGTCAACGGAAATCACGGACTACATCGGCAAGCCTTTCGCCGGGGACTATGTGGGCTACCGCATAAAGGCCGGCAGCAACCGTCTCTACACCCCGTCGGCTCCGGAACTTACGCTGGCATTGAACGGAAACACGTCGTTCTTCTTCAGGACGACTGATGATATGGAGTACGATTTCGACGGGTGCTATTATTTCAATGAGGACCGCAACACGTTCTCATATCTTCCGGAATATGCGCTCGACTATTACCGCAAGAAGGACTTCGGCCTCAGCGGAACATGGTTCGAGAACGGTGACGCATTCCTCTACACCACTGATCTTCAGGTTCCTAAGCCGGAGAGCGCGAGGTATTATTTCGCGAGCCAGAATCCGGACTTCACATTCGCCGACGCTTCCAACGCTGACTATAAGTATGGCGGATATGGCGAACTTCATCTTGCTGAGATTACCCGAGGAGGCGAAAAGAGCTGGTATTTCTTCAAGCTGAACGACTATCTTGCACTGCCTGTAAGGCTTGTTTTCGAGTACGGCTCTTCAATCACCGAAAACTGCCGTGCGCTTGTCTATGACGGCGACACTCCGATTTATCGCTACACCTGCTATTCAACCGGCCATCCTACGTTCTCTTCCAAGGGCAAGGAGGCCGGGACATACACCTGCACAGGTTCTGCGGACCTCGTTCTCGACGGCTTCGGCAGCGCTTCCGGTCTCATTTCCGGCACATACACCGCCGACCACGGACTTGTGAAGGTCATTTCCGGCAGCAACAGCTATGCCTATATCGTTGACTCTGCAACAATGACATATTCAAAGGCTGTCATGGACGCATGGAACGGCCCTCGGACATTCAGCGCACAGACACAGGGCATCTATGACAGAAGCGAGGTTTCAGTGACCGTCTCCGTGGAAATAAGGAACAGCGAGTATGCCCTTATTTCTGCGGTAACTTCCGGAGGCTCGACGATAGTCTCGCATTCTTCCGCATACGCATGGGATTCCGGCACCGGGAAACTGACGGTTGTAGGTGTCCTGCTCGGCAAGGGCGACGGATTCAGTGACTATTTCAACATCACCTTCGACGTCGCGTCTGACCTCCAGTCCGTCGTATGCAATGATGACCTCTATCTGAGGGCGACGAATGACAGGAACGACCGCTATGTGAACATCAAAGGTCTCGTGCTTGAGGCAAACTGAAACCATTTCTAAAACATATAACTATGAACAGGAAAGAATTTTATTTGTCAGCGGCGGTGCTTGCGCTTGCCATTCTCGCCCCGTCCTGCACCAAGGAGGGAGGCGAGGTGACTCCCGGAGGCTCCACTGAACAGCCGGTGGATCCCCCGACTCAGGATGAATGGAACTTTGACGAGGACAAGGCGGAGACGCTTGTCTTCACCAAGGCCGAGGCTCAGTACATAGGCGACGACATCGGAGAGGGAAGTTCCGACCATTGGATTGTGACGCTTACCGGCACTGCCGGAGAGGAACTTGCCCTCGAACTGAATGCGGCTTTCAATGAGAAACAGGAGGCCGACCTGTCGCTGCTCTACGCGACCTACAGGACACAGTCCTCGGCTTCGGACTACTCCGCAGGGACATTCGGCCCGGGCGACAGTCACAGACTGGACGCTCCGAACGAACCTCAGTATGTCCCGCAGGGCACATGGCTCAGGCTCGGAGAGAACGGCGCGGTTGACTATCTGTATATGGGCTCGGTTGAAGTCAGCGAAACGAGCATCAGCGGAATACTTGTCGGTGATATGTTCCGCAAGAGAAATTTCCGCTATGAAGGGTCGATTGACATAGTTCCGGTTCGGATTCACCGCGTTCCGAACTCGACGATTAGTGCTGACATCACTTTCAGTGGCTCACATTTTACGGAGGTTTCAGGCGATGACCTCGGAGACTCGTTCGTTGCCGGTACCGGAACCTATAAGGCTCTCAAGGTCAATGCGGTGTCCGGCGACGTGAAGCTGGGCCGCAAGGGCTATGACTACTTCTTCGACGGAACGGGCGACTTTGTGCAGATTTATCTGTTCGTCTCCCCGGACGCATCTTCGGATGCCATTCCTGAAGGTGACTACATTGCTGTCGAGACCGGCGAGCACGGTGCTCCCGTAAAGGACGACCTGCTTCCGTTCCGCTACTGGCCGGGAATGCCGGATCAGTTCACTCGATTCTCCGGTTGCTGGTACATCGGAGTGAAGGGCGGAAAATGGGACAAATATGCCCGCCTTGCCGGCGGCTCAGTCAAGGTTTCAGTCGGCGCGGACGGCAGGCGTGTCCTCACTTTCGATATGCTTGACTGCAATGAACCGGCGAACAAGGTTTCAGGCAGCATTACGCTTAACGATTAAACTCTATAACCATGAAATTTACAGACTTTACGGCCATTGCCCTCGCGGCGGCTCTCGCGCTTGCCTCCTGCGGAAAGGAAAGCACATCTCCCGTTAATGAGAATCCCGGCGGTGGGGACACCGAGGAACCGGTTCCGGCGGTCAGGAAGAACTG
>CAVBPI010000123.1:0-2264 GCA_963596955.1 bacterium
CTTGGAAACATTCTTTCGACTCTCTGAGCTACTGAGATTTTCTCGGTAGCTCGCCTTTTGTCCAATTCCCCGCCCTCGTAGACATTTTTCAGATGCAGTCTTCTTTTCTTTCCGCAACGAAAGTGAGAAATTCCGCCGTACTGTTCCGTATCAACATTTTCTTTTCCATAAAAATCAATATTCTTAGTCTATCTCTTATATCTGTTGAGGTTCACGAACTTCGTTTCCCGGTAGTCACATCCGTAAGCCTCGTTAGAGCAGGCATAGACATAATAGGGATTTCCGTTTACCGCTTTTCCTTTCTTAACCAGAATCCGTCTTCCACAATGGCAGAGAGGACATCTCTCGTTCTCCGGAATGTCGGATTTCGTATCTCTTTTTTTCCCGACAGCGGAGACAAACTCGGATATGAACGGCGACGGATTCTCTGAATCATAGAGGACGTAGGTACATTTCTTCGCCCGAGTTATCGCTACATAGAATACCCGTCGTTCTTCACTGAACTCAAACGAATCCGGCTCACTGAGCACATAATTCAAGACAGGGCTGTCGGCAATCTCCGACGGAAAACCTCTGGTTCCGCTGTTGCAGTTCAGGAGTATTACATAGTCACTTTCAAGTCCTTTGGACTGGTGCACGGTCATGAACACCATTTTCCTGCCTTCGCACGCCACTGTCACCTTCCCGTCTTTTCCGTAATTGACAGTGAAGTTCCCGTCAAGGGAATTGACATCACTCCCGTAGCGTCCGAGAAGATACACGCTGCTGTTCTGCGGCAATGCCGACAGGATTTCATGTACTCTTCTTGCCATGCCACCGGAGCCAGATGCAGGAAGAAACTGCAGGTCGGTTCTGACATCTGGACTGAAAGGCCGCACCGTCTTTTCCTTCTGCTCGTGGTTGGTGAGAATGAAACGCGAGGAACGTTCAACGCACGGATTTCCGAAACGGTAGGTCGTCTCCATACGGCATTCCTTAGTGTAACCGAAGTATTTGGAGAACTGCTTGAAAAGCGCGATGTCGCTTCCGGCGAACCGATAAATCGACTGCCAGTCGTCGCCCACACAGAAAAGTTTCGTCAAAGGTCGTGTGCGACGCAGCGATTGAAGAAAGCGGTACCGGTCAAGCGAAATGTCCTGAAACTCATCCACAAGAATGTAGTCATAATCAGGACGATGGCCACAATTGCATAGAGAGGTCGCCTCAATGATGGCATCCGTGAAATCAATGTAGCCCTTCTCCCGGCACATCTCCTTATAGCGTTCCACAAATGGGATAACAATGCCATTGATGCTTTCACGATCATGGCGGTTCGCCTCGCTTCTCAACTGCTCTATTGATTCGCCTTTCGACCGCAGACGGAAGTTGAACGAGGTCAGCATATCAAGGATGGACTGCTCCTGCCTGACGATTTCCCTCGAAAGTTCGTTGCTTTTGCCATTGTCCGTCCGGATTCCGTGCGAATGGAGCTGGCGTTTAAGCTTCAGGAACACGTCTCCGCCGTGGAAATCGGCGCTGCTGGTCTCCAAGAGGATGGTGCCGTGCGACTTGTGAAGGCTCCGCTTCCATTCTATGCCCTCAAGGTATTTCCGCTCCTCTTCGGATGAGAACCAGCGGGGGCAATGCCCCTGGGCATTTACCGCAAAATGTTCAAGGTAAACTCGATGCTGCATCCCATCTTCATCTGTAAAGTAGATGGAAAAGTCAGGACAATATTGACGATATTCCTTATCTACCGTGTCATATTCGTATCTTTCCTCATAACGGAACTGAATTCCGTGCCGTCCGAAGTAGTCGCACAGCCGGCTCTCTTCGTCACTCTTGCAGAACACCGGCCTCCCGTCCATATCCTTGTAATATGAATTCACCCCATATTTCTGACGGGCGGCGATATATTCCTCTCTTGTAGAATACTCGAACTGGTCAGGCATACGATATCGGCAGTTGAGTATGTAGTCGGAAACCGCTGATTTGAAGCTTGCGTCGTTGTCCATAAGGTCGTGATACACCATCGCCGGCAATCCTGCATCCGCTATTGTGGGCTTCCTCCCCGTGGCTTCGGCGATTATGTCGAGCGCGAGCCTGTGGAAAGTGACGCACTTGAGCGACTTCTCTCCTAGTCTCTCGGAAAGAGATTCCGCGGCTTTACGAGTAAAGGTGATAAGGAGAATCTTGGCGGGGTTCACACCCTGTCTGTCCACAAGATAGCGGACCTTGCCGACAGTGGTCATAGTCTTTCCGCTGCCGGCGCTGCTGATGACAAG
>CAVBPI010000123.1:2274-2831 GCA_963596955.1 bacterium
CAAGAACATTGTCCTCCAACGAGACAATCGCCTCACGTTGCTGCGCATCCAGAGGGTGCTTCAGCACTGTATCGAAGAACATCCTGTTCTTTTCAAGTTCACGAAGAATGAACTTGCGGTTGTTCTCCATCTTGAACTTCCCTGTGCTGGACAAGGCCTTGCAGAGCCTTTCAGCGGATTCACATACTGGATATTGCCTTAACTGTCTTGTTCCGCACACTTTCTTAAGACGTTCGACAAGGTCCTCATACTTGTCATTTAAGGTAACTCTCTCAGACTCCGTTATATAATGGGAGTAGTTGTAGTAGGCTGACACCTCTTTAAGGGCGGGAACAATTTCCGGTTCAATCTCCTGTATCAACTCCTCCCGCTTTGCATCACGAACCTTATTCCCGACTACAATAATGATCGGAACAAGAATCGCGACAGTGAGCGATAATATGATACAGGCTGTCAGCATCTTGATAGTTTCTCTTGGGCGTGTACCAAACTGGTGTCTATTGCCAAATTTAGTCAAATTTTCCGGAATTCGGGGGAGTTCGGATGTAAAATTCTGC
>CAVBPI010000123.1:2841-7088 GCA_963596955.1 bacterium
TCATATTCCCGTGTGACGTCGCTTTGTTTCGTGGATATGATGAAAAATTTTATGGAGGAAAGAATATGAGAATCAGAAGAATTATTGCGGCGGCGGTGACTTTTGCCGCGGCGGCGCTGGTGTCGGCGAACTTTGCGCCGGAGGCTTGTGCGCAGGCTCAGATAAACACGAAAAAGATGAAAATCGGCGATTTTACGCAGAAGACCATGAAGGTGGTGCTTTCGGGCAACCCTATGTTCGACAGCGTGCTGCAGGACGAGATAAGCTCAGGATGGAGGGTCTCGCCATACGAGTTCTGCTCGCTCGACGACTTCGAGGCTGACAGGACGAGCCCGGACTGCTATTTCATGCTGCTCTCCAAATCCCGGTTCCGCAAGGAGTCGGAGCCGGGGATAGAGTTCCTGACGGTCGTCAAGGGCGGTAAGAATGCGGAGAAGGGCATTGACGAGATGCTGGAGGTGTGCACATTTCCGGTGCGTGCGGCGCAGATGCCGAGCGGGCGCGAGTTTGACTTCATGCCGGCTATAATCGACATAATCCAGAACTACATCAGCAAATCAATGGAGGACGACAGAGCGGGATATGCCGGACTGGGAAAATTCGCCTGCGGAATCAGCGCGACGTCGGGGATGAACCTCGTTCTGGCGGACGGGGACGTGTCGCGGAATATTTCCGAAACCGTGCGCTCAAATGCCGTGGAGGCTGGAATCGCGTTTGTCGATGACGACGAGGCCGATGAAATAATGTCGTCCGGGGACATGAATTCCGTCGTCTCCTACACCGTCGCTCCGACCAATCCGGAGTCGGGTTCATACTGCTACAGGATGCTCATCGGCGCGGGCAACCATCGCCTCTACTATTTCCGCAAGCAGCGTGTCGGCAAGGACGGGGACTGCGGCTTCGTGGCCTCGGAGATTAACAGGCTTGCGGGCGTGCGCAAGAAATAATCTTTGGCGGGAATGATTTGTTTAAGGACAGGAAACGGCCTGCGCTATGCGGTGCTGCGTGAGGGAAAAAAGGTGGCGTGCTGCTCGCTGAGCGTGCGCTGCGGCACGAGGGAGGAGAACGTTACCGGCTGGGAGAAGACTTCCGGGGACTTTCATTCGGGGACGGCTCATTTTGTGGAGCACGCCCTCTTCAAGGGGACCGAGGACAAGAGCGCTTCTGTCATAAACGGCTATCTTGAGAGGCTCGGCGGCGAGCTGAACGCCTACACGACCAAGGAGGAGATTGTCCTTCATGCCACCGTGCTCAAGGAGGACGTGGAGAAGGCGGCGGGGCTGCTCATGGAGATGGCCACGCGGGCTGTTTTCCCGGAAGATGAGATTGAGGTGGAGAAGACCGTGGTCATGGACGAGATTGCCGGCTACAAGGATTCGCCCGCGGATGACATCTATGACCGCTTCGAGAGCCTGCTTTTCGAGGGGCATCCGCTCAGCGGGCGGGTGCTCGGAACGGCGGCGTCCGTGAAGAAAATCGGTCCCGAGGAGCTTCGGAGATATGTCAGGACCTTCTTCGTTCCGGAACGCATTGCCTTTTCCCTGGTGTCCCCGCTTCCGGAAGAGGAGGCGGCGGCCATGGTCGGGAGGCTTGTCGGGGAGTATTTCGGGGGCGGGGCGGCCTGCGTTTCAGACCCTGACGCCTCCGCTTCTGCTGCTGTGGCAGCTCCTGACGGCGCATTCGCTCCCGGAACCGCTCTCGGAACCACGGCTGCCGGCCTTACGTCGGCTCCTGAGGAGTTCGGGGGCAACATTTTCACCAAGACCGTCAACCGGCACAGCCATCAGGCTAACTGCATCATCGGCGCGACGGCCCCGTCGCTCTACCGCGAGAAGGAACGCATCGCCGCCTCGCTGATGGCGAACATTCTCGGAGGTCCGGCGACCAACTCCATGCTCAACTCTGTTCTGCGCGAGGAAAATGGCTGGGTCTATAACGTCGAGTGCAACTACAGCCAGTATGCCGACAGCGGCGTGATGGCAATCTGCTTCGGCTGCGACCGCGAGCGGCTCGATGACTGTATCCGCGCAATCGACGGCGAGCTCCTCAGGCTCAGGACCGTCCCGTTTTCCGAGGAGCAGCTGCTTGCCGCCAAGAAGCAGTTCATCGGGCAGCTTACAATCTCGTCCGAAAACAGCGAGAGCCAGGCCCTGTCCCTATGCAAGAGCCTCAATGCGTTCGGAACGGTTCAGGACGACGATGCCGTCCGCCGCAAGATTGACGCCGTCACGCCGGAGGACATACTCGGCGCGGCCTCCGCGATTTTTGCCCCGGACCGTCTTTCGCGGCTTGTGTATCTGTAATATTTCGTACCTTTGTCGCCTATGGTCGTCGGATTCATATCGCGCAGGATTCAGTTCAAGGGAAAGGTGGCTTCGGTCTGTGTAGCCGTCAGCTTTCTCGTGATGATTGTGTCAGTTGCAGTGTCGTCAGGGTTCAGGAACGAAATACGCAGCGGACTGAGCGAGCTGTGCGGCGACGTCTCCCTCACTCCGCTTGACAGGAACTATATGGGCGAATCGGACCCGATTCCGTCCTCTCCGGCGTTCATGCCGGAACTGATGAAACTGGACTGCGTGCAGTCGGCAAGGGGCACGATTTCCCGGGCAGGGATAGTCAAGGAGGGAGAGCTGATTCATGGAGTCCTGTTCAAGGGGATTGAGGACTATCGGAAGTCCGACTCCTCGGTCCTGTCCGTCTCGGTGCCCTCGCAGCTCGCGTCGCTTCTGAAAATCAGCGTCGGGGATGACCTCCCGGCCTATTTCGTCGGAGAAAGGGTCATCGTGCGCAAGTTCCGCGTGGAGAGCATCCATGACGGGATTCTGTCTGGCGAGGACAAGCTGGTGCTCTACACCGACCTTCCTACCATGCGCCGCGTCAACGGCTGGGGTGAGGACGAGGTCTCGGCGATTGAGATTTCCCTGAAGGAAAGGTACAGGAGCGAGGAACGCATCAGGCAGGCGGCGATTGACATCGGCTCGGTGGTCTTCGCACATTCGTCGGAGGACGAGCCTACCGTGGTGGTGACTTCCGTCGTGCAGAACTTTCCGCAGCTGTTCGACTGGCTGAATCTGATTGACTTCAATGTGCTTGTGGTTCTGGTGCTGATGACGATAGTCGCCGGATTCAACATGATTTCAGGCCTGCTCATCCTGCTTTTCGAGCACATCCCGACCATCGGCCTGCTCAAGGCTCTCGGAATGACTAACGGCGGCATCTCGGCGGTCTTTCTCCGCAGTTCGGCCGTCCTTGTCGGAAAGGGTATGGCCGCCGGCAACGCCGTGGCTCTACTTCTCTGCCTCCTTCAGCGCCACACTCATCTGCTCAGGCTGAACCCCGAGAACTACTTCGTCTCCTTCGTCCCGATTCACATCGACTGGTCGCTCATTCTCACCGCCGACCTTCTCTCCTTCGCCGCCATAATGCTGCTCCTGCTCCTCCCGTCCATGTTCATCTCCCGCATCGAGCCTGCCAGCACCATGCGCGTCGAATAAAAAAGGGAACCGAAAGCCATGCTTCGGTCCCCAATCTGGTCCCTATTGATTGTAAGTTGTTGAAAATCAATGTGAGTTGTGATCCGGTTGGGATTCGAACCCAAGACCCACAGCTTAGAAGGCTGTTGCTCTATCCAACTGAGCTACCGGACCTGACCGTCTCCTCATGGGTGAACCGCGCTGACGCGGTTGTGCGCCCAAGGGAGTGCAAAGGTAGGCAATTTTTCAGAAACTGCAACACTATTTCGACAAAAGCCTGTGTAAAAAGCCTTTATTCCGAGTGGCATTATTCAGCTGAGACTGCCTTGTCTTTCCGTTTTTTCGCTATGACCTTGCCGGCCAGCTCGATTCCGAAAACCAGCGCGAGGCCTAGAACCGCGAAGATGACGGCTCCCGCGATGTGCGCTTCCGCGAGCGGAACGGCCACGGTGCCATCTGCGGAGGCAAGTCCGGGGATGACAGGGAAGCCGGCGGTGCCGTGCCATGGCCAGACCTTAATCAGCGAGCCGATTATGAAGCCGGCGAGCACGAGCGTGGTCTCGCGGTTCCAGCGGGCGAGCAGCCAGTGCAGGAACTTGGAGAACGCCACGATTCCTATGGCCGCGCCTACAGCGAAGAGGCAGATGATCCCGAGGCAGTGCCACCAGTTCATCGGCCCGGTGGCAAGACCCGCCGTGACCTCTTCCGCGCGGGAGAACGATGTCAGTCCGGCGACGGCCCCGAGCACAAAGTCGTATTTTCCGAGAATCACGA
>CAVBPI010000124.1:0-6137 GCA_963596955.1 bacterium
TGCTATACCATATAGCGCCTAAATAAGCATTTCGAATAACTTGTTGTTCTGATTGATATACTCGTAGGAGACTCCATGCGCCTCCATGCGGCGAATCAGCGCGTCATAGTCCTCCTTCGCCGCCACCTCGATTCCGATGAGCGCCGGGCCCTCCTCCTTGTTGGTCTTCTTGATGTACTGGATATAGACCAGGTTGTCGGACGGTCCGATGATGTCCCTGATGAAGGTCAGGAGCGCCCCGGCCTTCTGAGGGAAATTCACGATGAAATAGTGCTTCAGACCCTCATAGACAAGGCTCTGCTCGCGTATCTCCTCCATGCGGGTGATGTCGTTGTTGCTTCCCGAGATGATGCAGGCGACCTTCTTTCCCCTGATTTTGTCCGGGCAGAACCTCAGTGCCGCCACTGAAAGCGCTCCGGCAGGCTCCACGACAGTCGCGTTCTTGTTGTACATCTCGATGATGGTCGAGCAGACCGCGCCCTCCGGCACCGGGATGATGTCGTCAAGAATCTCCCTGCACACCCCGTAGGTAAGCTTGCCCGGCTTCTTCACCGCCGCGCCATCGACGAACTTGTTGATGTGCTCCAGCTCCACCACGTGACCGGCGTCAATCGAGGCCTTCATGCTCGCGGCTCCCGCAGGCTCCACTCCGATAATCTTACACTCCGGCCACTTCTGGTGCAGGTAGGCGCCCACTCCAGAAGCCAGTCCGCCTCCTCCGATGGGGATGAAGATGTAGTCCAGCGGCTCGTCCGTCTGCTGCGTAATCTCATATCCGATTGTTCCCTGACCCTCGATGATCTTCTCGTCGTCGAACGGAGGGATGAAGGTCTTTCCGCTGCGCTGCGCGTACTTTATCGCCGCCTCGTTCGCCTCGTCAAAGGTGTCGCCGGTCAGGACGATATCGACATATTCCTTCCCGAACATGCTCACAGCCTCTATCTTCTGCCTCGGCGTGGTCACGGGCATATAGATCGAACCCATGATTTTCAGCTTGTTGCAGGAAAATGCCACTCCCTGCGCGTGGTTTCCCGCCGATGCGCAGACGATGCCGTACTTGAGCACCTCAGGCTGAATCGAGCGAATCTTGTTGTAGGCTCCGCGAATCTTGTAGGACCGCACCATCTGCAGGTCCTCCCTCTTGAGATAGACGTCACAGCCGTACTTGTTTGAAAAATGCGCGTTCAGCTGGAGCGGCGTCGGCGCGAGAATCTCCTTCAGTATCTCCGAAGCCTTCTCGATGTCCTGAGTTTTGGGAAAATAAGCGTTTTTTTCCATAATTGTGTGATTATTAAAATACTGTTTATGGAGTTGTGTTAGTTTCTGTTGAAAATTTATCGCGTATGTATGTTCGTGTATATGTTCAGTTGAGGATTATAAGGACCGGCGCCGGATGGCTGAACTTCAGCGCGACCCTGTCCTCGGTGGCACGGTTGCGTATTCCCTTCCACCAGTTGTCGAAGCACACCTCGTCGAGCGGCCACGCGAGCCCCTTTGAGGATATCCTCAGCGTCGGGTCCGGGGAGAACACGGAAACCGTGCGGCCGGCTCCGCAGTCGAAAGTCTCGCTGTCGTGGAGCGGGAACGCTGTCGTGTGGTCTGAAATCATGTCGAACGAGATGTCCGGATGCCTGCGGCCGAACTCCATGAGATTCCCGTAGTTCCCTATGGTCAGGTCCTCCTCTCCTCCCGTGGCTCCGAGAACGTGAATCCTCTCAACCTCCGGATAGGCTGTCAGTGAATACCTTACGGCCTTTGCGAGGTCGTCATAGTCCTGCTCTTCATATTTCACGACAATCTCCGCGAACCGCTCCCGCATTTCCTCCGACAGCGTGTCCATGTCGCCCACCACCGCCGCCGGAGCCTTGCCGCCGCTGAACTCAAGGTACTTCACCAGAGCCCCGTCGCAGCATACCACCGCCTCCGCCGCACCGAGCAGCCAGAGAGGGTATTCGGCCTCGGGGAAATCCCCGTCGGCAAGTATGACGATTTCTTTCATATCAACCGCGTCTCATTGATTCTGCCGGATTGGTCATGCTTCCGATTCTGTCGGCGTAGCCACGCGGTAATTGCCCGCATCCCGGAATCCGAGGAGAAAACTCCGCGCGTCCATCCTCTTCTTTCCCGCAAGCTGCAGGTCGGTGAGCGAAAGCGCTCCGTCCGCCGTGGCAATGGCAATGTAGGTCTTTCCGTCGCTCAGAACCTGTCCCGGAACCGCTCCTGAAGGGCAAATCTTGGAGAACTCCTCTCCGGTAATCTTTTCCCCGAAGAATATCTTGAGCGTCACCGGCTCCTCGCCCTCGCGGTGAATCTCCGTGTATGCGGTAGGATAAGGGCTGAGGCCGCGCACGAGGTTGTAAATCTCCGTCGTTCCTCGGTTCCAGTCAATCCTGCACATTTCCTTGGTAATCTTAGGGGCAGGCTTGAGCACCTCCGCGCCCTGAATGAAGCTGCGCTGGATGCGGAACTCCACGCTGCCCTCGATGATGGATTCCACCGTCTGCTCGACAAGCTCCGCTCCGAGCGCCATCAGCTTGTCATGGACGTCGCCGGCGGTGTCGGTCGGGAGGATAGGGCACTGCTCACGGTACATGATTTTTCCGGTGTCCATTCCCGCGTCAATCATGAAGGTCGTCACGCCGGTCATGTTCTCGCCGTTGATGACCGCCCAGTTGATAGGGGCGGCACCGCGGTACTGCGGAAGAAGCGCCGCGTGCAGGTTGAACGTCCCGAGCTTAGGGATGCTCCACACGCACTCCGGCAGCAGCCTGAACGCCACGACCACGAAAAGGTCCGGCTTCCATGCCTTCAGCGCCTCAAGGAATGCCTCGTCCTTGAGCGACACCGGCTGTAGCACCGGAATCCCGTGAGCTATAGCATATTGCTTCACCGCGCTCTCGTTCATCTTGAGCCCGCGTCCCGAAGGCTTGTCGGCGACGGTCACCACGCCCACGACGTCATATCCCTTCTTTATCAGTCTGTCAAGCGGGGCCACCGAGAACTCCGGCGTACCCATATAGACTATCCTTGTCTTTTTGAATATTCCCATAAACTTTGCCTTTATTTTTCTGAATCTGCTCTTGAGGTTGTCGATGTTGAACAGGGTGGAGTCGTTCACCGCCTTCCACGTGAGGAACGCGCCCGTCGGGAAGAGGATGTAGCTCGAAATGAAAACTCCGAATTCCGGGGATATGGCGCCGTCGCGGGCGAGTTTCTTCCCGGATATGTCTATGACCCAGTAGGCCACGAAAAAGAGCACCGAGATGATTGCCGGCGTGCCGAGACCTCCCTTGCGTATGAGGGCGCCGAGCGGTGCTCCGATGAGGAAGAATATGAAGCAGGCCAGCGAAAGGGCGAACTTGCTCAGAATCTCGATGTCGATGTTCCTCAGAATCCTCGTGTGGTAGCCCGTGTCGCTCGCGTACATCGAAAGTGTGCTCTGCAGGTCCTCCGCCTTCTGAATGGCGTTTTCGACTGCCCTGATTTCCTGATCTATGTCGTCGAACTTCCCGATGTTCTCGGCCTTGAACGGCGAGGTTATTCTCGCGCGTGAGGACGAGTCCAGCTGGCTGTAGTACTTCAGCCCCGAACGGTAGCCGTTCACCGACTTCACGTTCTCCGCGCGCGCCGCCTCGTTCAGTCCTCCGATTGAGTCCTTCCCGTGGTTCAGTTCCTTGAGGCTCATTGACTTGACCTGGTCGCCGTACCTCGCCGAGTCGGACTTGTGGAATGCGTAGTTTTCAAGCGGGATGATTATCTGCTGGCGCTGGAACTCGATTTTCTGAAGCTGGAGCGTGGTGTCGCGGTACTTCTTCGTGTTGCTCTCCTCGAAATTTGAGCCGCTGTAGAGCGAGAAGATGAGGTAGCTCTTGTCCTTGGACATGGTCATCTTCGCCGAATCCGCCACCGTCACGCTGGTGTTTCCCTTGTGCCCCGTGTGGTTATAGACCATCACGTTGTGCATCACGCCCGTCTTGTCGTCGCGTTCCTCCACCCGCAGGATGTACCCCTCGATGCCGTCGTAGAAAGTGCCCGTCGGAATCTTGATTTCCTCCTTCGTCTTTCCGATGTCCTCTCGGAGGGTATAAATCTGGTTATATGCCACCGGGATGAGGTCGTCCGCTATGAAGAACGCGCTGACGCTGATGACAAAGCACACGATGCCTATCGGGAGGAGAATCCTTGAAAGGGATATGCCGGCCGCCTTCATCGCCAGCAGCTCATTGCTCTCGGCGAAGTTGCCGAGCGTCATCATGGACGAGAGCAGGGTGGCGAGCGGGAGGGAGAGCGGCAGGAGCGTGCAGGCTCCCCACATCATGAACTCCAGGATGACCTTCATGCTCAGGCCCTTGCCCACAAGCTCGTCGATGTAGAGCCAGAGGAACTGCATCATGAGGATGAATATCACAATCAGGAGGATTGCGATAAACGGCAGTACGAAGGACTTGAGTATGAATTTATCGAGCTTGCGCACTGATAATCCCTTTCTTTCAGTTGTTTATTCCAGTTGCTTAAATTACTTGATGTTGTTGAGTAAAATCTCAATGGCTTCGTCGAGACCGTTGACATTTTTGCCGCCGGCGGTGGCGAGGCCCGGCTGGCCGCCTCCTCCTCCGAGTATGGCCTTTGCGGCGGCGCGGACGTCGTTGCCGGCATTGTGACCCTTGGCGACGAGGTCGGCCGAGTACATCACGAGAAGCTGAGGCTTGCCTCCGAACTCGTATGCCGCGAGGACGGCGAGGTTCTCTGCCTCTTTCTGAAGCATGAACGCGGCGTTCTTGAGCATTGCCGGATCCGGACTCTTGCGGAGCACCACCGTGCGGATGCCGTTGATGTCCTTCGCCTCGTCGAGAAGAACCTGCTTGAAGGCGGCCGCCTTCTCCTTGGCAACGTTCTCGATTTCCTTCTTAAAGCCGTCGTTCTCGTCGATGAGCTTCCTTATCGCGAGCGCGAGGTCAGGGGCGTTGTTGAACAGGGCCCTTGCGCTGCGCAGGGTGTTCTCCATCATATCGACTATGTTCTCCGCTGCGAGTCCGGTCCTTGCCTCGATTCTCCTGATGCCGGCCGCGATGGCGCTCTCCGAGACAATCTTGAAGAAGCCTATGTTTCCGGTCGCGGAGGTGTGGCATCCGCCGCAGAGCTCGACTGAATCCCCGAAGCGCACGATGCGGACGCGGTCGCCATATTTCTCTCCGAACAGCGCCATCGCTCCCATAGCCTTGGCGCCCTCCATCGTACCGTCCCTCTTCTCTATGAGAGGGAAGTTGCAGCGAATCAGCTCATTGACCCTCTTCTCGACCTTGTCTATCTGCTCGTCGCTCATCTTCTCGAAATGCGAGAAGTCGAAGCGGAAATAGTCCGGAGTCACGAACGAGCCCTTCTGCTCCACGTGCGTTCCGAGGATTTCGCGGAGCGCCTGATGGAGAAGGTGGGTACAGCTGTGGTTGTTCTCGATGCAGCGCCTGCGTGCGGCATCGACCACGAGACGGAAGCTGCCAGTGCAGTCCGTCGGAAGCTTCTCGGCGATGTGAATCGTGAGGTTGTTCTCCTTCACGGTGTCGAGAATCTTCACTCTCTCGCCGTTTTCGGACTCTATATATCCGGTGTCGCCGACCTGTCCTCCCATCTCTCCATAGAAAGGAGTGCGGTCGAACACGAGCTGAATCATCTCCCTGTTCTTCTGCTTGACGGTTCTGTGCCGCGTGAGGCGCGCGCCGTCAATCTCGGTGAAGTCGTAGCCGAGGAATTCGACATTGTCGCAGTGGTGGAACTCAACCCAGTCACCGAACTCGTTGGCTGTGGCGTTGCGGGCCCTGTCCTTCTGCTTCTTCAGTTCAACCTCAAATCCTTCGAGGTCAATGGTATATCCCTTCTCGGAAGCGATAAGTTCACTGAGGTCTATCGGGAATCCGAAGGTGTCGTAGAGCGTGAAGGCGTCCTCGCCCTTGATTACCTTCGTGTCTGCGCATTTCTCCATGATGCTGTCAATCAGCCTGATGCCCCTGTCGAGGGTGCGGAGGAACGCAAGCTCCTCTTCCTTGATGACCTTCTCGATGAGAGTCTGCTGGAGCGCGATTTCCGGATAGAACTCGCCCATGTCGCTCACGAGCTGGCTCACGAGACGGCAGAGGAAAGGC
>CAVBPI010000124.1:6147-7057 GCA_963596955.1 bacterium
AGCCGTAGCGGACGGCGCGGCGAAGGATGCGCCTGATTACATATCCCGCCTTCACGTTGGAAGGGAGCTGGCCGTCGGCAATCGAGAATGAGATTGCACGGATGTGGTCGGCAATGACCCTCATCGCGACGTCAATGTTCTCGTCCTCGCCATATTTCTTTCCGGAAAGTTCCTCAATCCTGTGAATCATCCCTGTGAACACGTCCGTGTCGTAGTTGCTCTGCTTGCCCTGAAGCGTCATGCAGAGACGCTCGAAGCCCATTCCGGTATCGACGTTCCTGTGCGGCAGGAGTTCAAGCGAGCCGTCGGCCTTGCGGTTGTACTGCATGAACACGAGGTTCCAGATTTCAATCACGAGGTGGTGCCCCTTGTTCACGAGCTCTGCTCCCGGAACGGCCTTTCGCTCCTCGTCGCTTCTCAAATCCACATGAATCTCCGAGCATGGGCCGCATGGACCCGTGTCGCCCATTTCCCAGAAGTTGTCGTGCTTGTTGCCGAGCAGCACCCTGTCTGCCGGAAGATGCGTGAGCCAGCGGTCGCGTGCCTCCGTGTCGAGCGACGTCCCGTCCTCCGCGGAACCCTCGAATACCGTCGCGTAAAGCCTTTCCTTGTCAATCTTATATACCTCGGTCAGGAGTTCCCACGCCCAGTCTATCGCCTCGTTCTTGAAATAGTCTCCGAAGCTCCAGTTCCCGAGCATCTCGAACATCGTGTGGTGGTAGGTGTCGTGTCCGACCTCTTCAAGGTCATTGTGTTTTCCGCTGACTCTCAGACACTTCTGGCTGTCCGTGGCGCGAGGGAACGGCGCCGGGCTGTTGCCGAGAAGCCAGTCCTTGAACTGGTTCATTCCGGCGTTCGTGAACATGAGCGTAGGGTCGTTCTTCACGACCATAGGTGCGGACGGCACGAT
>CAVBPI010000125.1:0-2961 GCA_963596955.1 bacterium
TATCAATTGTTCAAAATTATGCTTTTCTTGAAATATATGATTCATAGAATTCACATCATTCAGCGTCATATCAATACCTTTCTGTAAATTGCTTTCTGGCAAATAGTTTTTATAGGGATTCTCAACAGAGAGTTCCAAACCTTTTTGCGGAGAAGGACTCTGAGGAGAAGGATTCTGAGTAGAACGCGAAAAGTCAGCGAAATCAGCCGGTTTTTCAAGGGCACTCTCTTTAATAGTTGGAGAGGTGTTGTCCGAAATAACCTGCCCCGGTCTCATTGGGACATCCAAAGGTCGTCCATTCCAGAAATTCTGATGTCTGAATGCTGCATTAAGACCACCTGCTACACCACCAGCAAGTGCACCGCCAAGGCCACCATATAAGGCTTGTATTCCGCCAACTTTAAGAGCATCAGAAAAACTTCCTCCGCCCAGCAGCGTCATGCCGAAACCATTCGTAAATCCTCCGACAAAACCGCCAACGCCACCAGCGATAGCACCTCCGGCAAAGCCTCCGATACCAATTGCAGAACCGACAGCGGCTCCAGCCGCGCCTCCAGCGAAACCGGCAATACCGCCTATCAGACCGCCGCCTATCATATAACCGGCCATTTCCCAACCTGTAGCTCCCTTGGAATGGCCTATTTTATAGCCACAATATGTACCAATCGCGACACCAATCGCCGCCCCTATAATCAAAGCCGTGGTAATGACAAACTCCCCGTTCGGGTCGGTGTAGGAAAGCGGATTGTTGAGGCCGTAGGCGTAGCGGTTGAAGGACTGGGTGAAGTCCGGAGTCTGAACATACGGGTCGGGCGAGAGGAAGCGGCAGAGGAGCGGGTCGTAGAGACGGGCGTTCATGTTGATGAGGCCGAACCACGGGAGGTGCTCGTGACCGGTGAAGCCGCGGCCGAGGTAGAGCGCAGGCTCTGTGCCCGGAGTGTAAATCTCATGGGTTTCAGGGTCGCGCAGCCGTCCCCACGGGTCATAGCTGTACTCGGCGAGAAGCGTGCCGTCAGCCGTCACGATGTGGGTGATGCTGCCGAGGTAGTCCCTGCCGATGTTCAGCGGTGTCCAATTGCCGGTGCCCTCGCGGACGAGAACCATAGGGGCGGAGTAGGCGTCTCCGCCGAGGTAGAGGCGTTCGGTTGTCGCGCCTCCTGACCTGATGTCCTGCTCGTAGCGTTCGCCGATGTAGTAGCGCGTGAGTTCCGGGGCGGCTCCCTCTGCGTAGAGCATCTTCACGCGGTCGCCGCTGCCGTTGTAGGTGAACGAAGCGCTCTTTCCGCCCTCGACAAGGCGTGACGGGCGGCCGTAGCAGGTGTAGCTGACGCTCTGCTCGCGGGACGGGACGAGGGAGTCGTCCTCCGGAGTGAGGGATGTTATCTGGTATGGCCTCTGAGGGATGTTGCCATACCTCATCTCCCCGACACCATCGACTTTTGTGACATTGCCGTATGAGGTGTATGCCATCTTGCGCCCCTCCATCTCGGTCAGACGGTTCAGCCCGTCGTAGGTGAACGATTCCGCGAGGTTGCGCGTGTTGTCCTGACGGACATACAGGTTGCCGGTCGGGAACTGGAAGGCATACTCGAAGTCCATGAGGGAGCCGTCGTCCATCTTCCTGCCGGTAGGATGGCCGTAAGGTGTGAAGCTGTAGGTCCTTGACACCTCGCCGGTCGTGACGCGAACCGGAGCGCCGAGGTCGTTTTCCTCGTCAAGGCGCATCACCACCGTGCCCTCGGAGAGGACGATGCCGGTGTTGGTTCCGTTCGACCAAGTGTAGTTCTCCGTCGTGATGTCCCCGGCCTGGTTCGTGTATCTGACGCTGTTCACCTGACTGCCCTTGCCGTAGGCGTAGCTCTTCTGAAGCCATTTGCCGTCCGGGACGGTTTCGCGTTCCGTCAACACGCGGTCGTAACGGTCGTAGGTGTAGGTCTTGCCCGTGCCGTTCGTGGAGGTTTCGGACACGAGGCGGCCGAAAGTGTCGTAGGCGTATGCGGTGGAATATTCGCCGAGGCGGTCTATCTTCGTGACGCGGCCGAACTTGTCTATGGTCGAGACTATCTCCCCGTTCGGGTTGGTCTGCGTCCGCAGCGCCGTTCCGTCGGCGTTCCAGACCGTCGTGTCGGTCTGCGTGCCCGCGCTCGGGTCGTCTATGCGGCAGCGACGGCCGTAGGCATCGTAGGAGAAGGTAGTGGCAATGCCGCCTGTGACCACGCCGAACGGCTGCCCGTCGTTGCGGAGGGTATATTCTATCGTGCCTCCGCCGTCAACTATTTTGACGAGGTTGCCCGCGGCGTCGTAAGTCCGGCGGAATGTCAATCCCTTTGAACACTCGATTACAGTCGCTCCGGAATAGGACCATGAGGATTCTGAACCGTCCGCATTCCGCTTCCGAGTCTTGCGCCCGTAGTCATCGTAGGTATATTGAGCCCATTGTCTTGTCGGAGCGGCATCTGTCTGCTGCGCAAGGCGGTATGGCAAGGATGTGCGATACAGCTGCCCTTTTGCATTGTACTCGTAATCAACGCAACGCCATTTCCCGTCGAAGCTGCGTGTCATCGTGCGGACTTTCCTGCCGAAGGAGTCATAGTGGGTGACGACAGTCGGCTTGGTGTCGGAGGTCTCGGTCACCGTGTAGGTTTCTGTTCCGCCCCATTCGATGCGCTTCCACGAACGGTTGCCGTCCGGAGTGACGGTGCTTGTCACATTCCCCCAAGTGTCATAGGAGACCGATGTCGTGTCTCCGTGATGGTTCATGATGTGCGCAGGCTGTCCGAAGCGGTTGTAGTCTGCATAGCGCGTCACCCGCCCGAGCTCGTCCATTTCGGAGACGACATGACGGTGAGAAGCGTCATAAGTCCACGATTTTGTGAGGTATTCCGTCGCTCCGTTGCGGGCTGTACGCTCGGAAATGACATTGTCGTAGTCGTCGTAGGTCCATTCGGTTTTAGTGACGAG
>CAVBPI010000125.1:2971-5143 GCA_963596955.1 bacterium
GCTTTGTTTTGTTCGTATTACGGATTGGAACAGCCTGGGCCGCCGTTCCTGCGGAACGAACACGCAAAGAGTCCCTAATCATGACATTGCCGGGCTGCGCCTCGCCGGCATAGACAGTCTTCCCTATCAGACGGAACCTGCCGTCATAGGTATATGTGGTTCTGCTGCGCCAGCAATTCGTCAAATTTCCATATTTTCTATCGACATACTCCTTGAGCGGAATACCCAACACATAATGAGATGACGACACTTCACGCAAATACATGAATGTCGAAGACTCCACATAGCTCGTTCCGATTCCTATCTGCCTTGTCACGGAAGTTTTGGACGGATAGTCATAGTTGCCATAGGTCGTTGTTGTCGTGGTCTTGAGTCCAGTCAGATTGTCCGTCACAACGGAGCAGGTCAGACGCGGGTTCAGTTTCCCATAGGTCGTGCTGTGGCTGTCGTAGGTGTTTTCTACGGTCTCGAACGGATTGGCCATGCGGCTGAGCAGAGCCTTCGTGGAGCCTGTCAGCACGCCGCGCTTCTCCGGGTCGTATGTCTGTATGGTGGCGACCCTGTTCACATAGTCAAGGCAGCGCATCTTTCCGAATCCGCAGAATCCCTGTCCCTTGCTGTTATACACTGCGTCGTACCATGTGTAGTAATTATCCACAGTCTGCTCCGAACTCAACTCGTTCGGGTTCGGAAAGACCTTCACACGATAAATCATATTGGCCGAGAACGAACGACGGGAAAATCCCGACGCGAGAGAATATGTCCTCGATGCATCCTTCTGATAGACATCCGCAGACTCGGACATATCCTCGTACTCATTGACATGAGTCACGCCGTAGCTGTCCTCGAAGCGCGTCAGCAGCCTGTTTTTGCCGAGATTGTCGGAATATTTATAACCCATTACCCGGAATCCGTCAAATACGACAAATTGGGTAGGTTCACTATAGCGCAGGAGATTCATTGGAATCACCCCATCATTTTTAGGCAGGGTGATGGATGATATGTTCGCATTTTTAGTAAAACCGGCCTTATGGTTTATGAAAAATGAGAGTTTCGTGCCGTTTATTGTGAATTTCAGAAGATCCGCAAGTCCGTCGCCGTTGATGTCCATAAGCATGAAACGGTCATTTTCAGTTCTTGAACATATTTCGTAGCCATATCCCCAAAATGAATTTCCTGTGAAACAATATGCCCTCCAGACATTTCCCGAATCTTTTCCCGGAGCCCTGACAATGTCCAGCAGCCCGTCTCCATTTATGTCGGAGTAGAAAAACATCTGACCCTTCAGGTCATTGTATGTCAAACCGGTGAAAGTCTTGAACTTATAGAATGAGCGGTCGCTTGCAAGATATGAGTAGCGGTCAAGTCCAGATGCCGTCAGGTTGCAGAGTTCCGTGATACCGTTGCCGTCAATGTCAGCCATGACAAGCCTATACTCTCCTCCGTTTCCGAGGTCAAACAACTTGCTCTCGCTGCACAGACCGGTCTTGAGGTCAATCACAGAAGTGTAGGACTGTCGTCCATTGCCTCTGAAGTCCGTATTGTAGGATATTGTTACAAGCTGAGCCCCACCGTTCGCATCAAATTTTCCGAACCAGTATGCCCTCCTCTGGGGACTCCACAACTGGTTTCCGTCGTTCACGACTCCAGTAACTTTCGTGTCGATGACAGTCGAATCCAGTGCGGTCGCCGTATCATTGAACTTGTAAATCTTGATTCTCAACTTCGTATAGTCGCCGTCGAGACCATTGAAATTGACTTTGACAATCTCGTCTGTTCCGTCATCATCCACATCCAGGGCATCTATTGTCTGGAAACCAGAATCCGCCTTTATTGTCAAATCAGTGTAGTTGCCGACACAGGGGGCAATCACTATTGACTGGTTGGGAGAATATAAACTGTTGTATTGGTAATACTTCTTAAACCAATGTGTCTTGGTCGCCACTTTCTCGTATGTATCGAATATCGGCAGCATTATTATTCCGTCAGAATAGTTCCCCGCCAGAAACTTCCCGCGGATATAACGGATGTTGCCGCTCGTGAATGCGCGTGTCAAAATTGAGCCGTCACCATTTTGTTGAAAATCCGGCACATACTGATGACCGAGAGGAAGATTGCCGTAAGTGAAAGTCAATGGAGACAGCCTGACATCTCCGCTGGTACAGCCGATTG
>CAVBPI010000125.1:5153-7036 GCA_963596955.1 bacterium
TTGCATCAAGAACATATGAATACGCGATGGTGTCGAACGATTGCGTCAGATTATATGTACACAACAATTCTGAGCCTGAATATGTTGAAATGCTTTTAAGAAGTCGTCCTAAAGACACACGTTGCCCGGCATAATAGGAAGGGTAGGAATCAATGCGGTTGATTTCATAGGAGAATGTGATGCGGCCGATTTCTTTGGAGTCCTTGTCCTTGAGCCGAATGTCCCGAGGCCAATACTGCACACCGTGGTCGTAGTCCGCATGATAATTCACCACAATGACATTCCCATGCAAGTCCGTCATTTCCGTCAAAGGATATGATGTCCTTGTCTCGGAATTGCCCTTGAAGCCATACACCGCCCTCGAACCATTCGGGAACAGCGCCTCAAAGTATTTCACGACCTCACCGGACTTGACCATCTTGACGAGTATATGCCCGGTTGCCGTCTCGTATGGATATTCTTCCTCTAATGCCGTCACGGATGTGTTCACAATCCGCACGCCGTCCAATGCGAACACCGGAGCCTTGTTGTCTATTGACGGGGCGAGTGCAGAGCCGTCATAGTAGAGGTTTTTGCCCGTCATGGAAATCGAAGATAACCCAGAAAGGCTCCAGCCGAAGCCCGCCACGCCGTTTCCTGCCTGACTGTTGTAGGTCAGCGCGAGGTTAGGGGCGAGTTTCGCATCAGGAACGGTGCTTATCGGGACAGTGTAGGTGCGGCCTCCGGTCGGGGTGATGTCCGAAGTGTATGGAATATGTCCAGCATCGGTGTTAGGCTCTGCTGCCTTTGTCGGAAGCGAAAGCGGGCGCAGGGACGCAGCAGAGGCCTGTGCGGACTGCACAGCGAGCGGTCCTGCGGAGACAGAATTCAGCAGAGGGTCTGTGGTGAACTTGTCTGGACGATACTCCGGAGCGGGAGACGGTCTGTAGTCTCCGACTGGAGCTGGAATGTAGGTTGTTGTGACACTGCCGTCGGGGTTCGTCACGACGACGCTGTCGCAAGGAGGCACGGACGCCTGTTTGTCGGGGACATTCTGCCAGGTCTGGGCATAGGCAGGAGAAACTGACATTCCCGCGATGAGGAATGCCAGAACATACAACGCTATTTTTAACGACTTTTTCATAGCCAAAGGCTTTTTACCTTATGCTGAATGTCCCTTCTCCATAAAAGTACGGAGACCAGATTACCAAGGTGTAGTTGCCTCCAGTCTCCGGAGCTCCAAAGGTAACAAAATTATCGTCACCGTCCACCTCTTCCTGATAAATAAGCTGACCGAAAGAGTCAACGACATAGACCGTCGTCGGCCCAAGTTCGAAAAGCTGGAGTTCAATCAGCTTCTGGGAGGGGAGAATGTACGCCTCGACATTTGCGCCAAGGTCCCGCTCCAACTTAGGTTTGGTCTTATCAATCAGAATACGTATTGGAGCCTGAGGCTCATCTGAAGTAAAGTTCACGGCAGCAAAGCCAACAACGCCCACAAAGAAGGCAGTAAGTGTAAGAAGAATCTTTTTCATAAATAATGATTTGATGTGTTTTAGGCTGCAAAGCTATATAGTATGATTCAATTCTCCAAAACGAATCTTTCACCATTTAAGTAGCTGACTATCAATAAAATCCCCCCCCCGGACGCATTTTCTCAAAATCGCTGTTTTTTGCCTCATAACGCACTGCTTTCCAATAGGTTGACAACTATTTTTTGCTCTCATTCAAGGTGAAAGTCGGTTCCTCAAGCTCAGCCAACTTTTTTCGTAAAAATATGTCAATGTTAGTTCCTTTCACGCCTAACCTGCCTCGGATTCCACTAACTTTATTCTTGACAGACGGTCGCTCAAGATACTCCTTGACTTCGTTCCCATTAAATCCGATACAATAAAGACAGCAGC
>CAVBPI010000126.1:0-3385 GCA_963596955.1 bacterium
GAGGCTACAGAGGAAGCGTGCACAGAGTGCTGCAATTCTTGCTGCGCCGCTGCTGACACTACTGCTTGCACGGCCTGCGACAGCACAGTCGTTGCCGAGTAATTTCCGGCAGCCGGAACTGCGAGACGGGAATTTTTCCCGCTGTTGAAGATATTGTCCTCAAAGGAACAATATCTTTTTTTTGTTTTGTATGGCGGACAATGCTTTGAGTCCTTAAGTCGGGCGGCATTCTGACATCAAATGATACTGCACGCTCAGAAGTTGGCATAAATTGGGAGGGCGGAGGAGGCGGTGGCGAAGAAGGCGGCGTTGCACTGGAGGGCGAGCCAGATGGCGAGGGCTATCAGGAGAGCCTGGCCGGGAAGGCGGACGGAGGTGCAGAGGCGGTCGAGGCGGGGAAGGGCTGAGGAGGGGATTGCGTGGAGGAGAACCGCGGCGGCGAGGGCGGAGAATGCCGGGATGTTCGCGGCGAGGACGGACGTGACGGCCTCTGGGGTGAAGTTGCAGAAGATGTTGTGTAGCATCTGCGTGAATGTGCTCCAGTCCGGACTGCGGAACATCAGCCAGCCGAATGCGACGGCGTTGAACGTCACGGCCACGCCTATGGCACGCCTCCAGAGCGGAAGGGCGCTTCCCGTCGGCGCGGCTCCCGGGACGATGCGCATCCAGAGCTTGTGCAGGCAGAGCAGGACGCCGTGCCAGAGACCCCAGAGGACGAACATGATGCCCACGCCGTGCCACAGGCCTCCGAGCAGCATAGTCAGCAGGAGGTTGAGATAGGTGCGGACGGTGCCCTTGCGGTTGCCTCCGAGGGGGATGTAGAGGTAGTCGCGGAGCCATGACGAGAGGGTTATGTGCCAGCGGCGCCAGAACTCCGTGATGGTGGCGCTGTGGTAGGGCAGCCTGAAGTTCAGCGGCAGGCGGTAGCCGGTGATCAAGGAGATGCCCGAGGCGAGGTCCGTGTAGCCGGAAAAGTCGCAGTAGAGCTGGAAAGTGAAGGCGTATGCCACCATGAGTGCGGTGAAGCCGTCCTCTCCGAGCTCGCCTGCGAAGGCTGGGGTCACGAAAAGCTGCCCCATGAGCTTTGAGAGTATGCAGAATTTCAGAATCCCCGAGACAATCAGCCGTGTGGCCTCTCCCATATCCTCTCTCGTTACGGAAATGTCCTTTCGCTGCATCTGCGCGATGAAATCCGAGTTGCGGACCAGAGGCCCGAGAAACATCTTCGGAAAAAACGCGAGGAGAAGCAGATAGTCCGTGAACCATCGCAGAGGACGGATTTTCCCGTGATATGTGTCCGCGACATAGGAGATTGACTGGAAACAGAAGAAAGAGATTCCTGCGGGGACGGCGATATGGCGAAGCGTTATGTTGCCGTTTGAAAGCGCTCCGATGACGTCGCCGAAGACTCCGTTTGCCTTGAAGAATACGAGAATCGAGACATTGAGCGTGACGCTTACAGCGAGGAGCCGTCTGTTTCTTCGCGCCTGCCTGTCCGCGTGTTCCGTGGTGTCAGGCGTTTTTTCCCGGTCATTGCCCGGTGCTTGGAGATTGGACTTGTCAGTTTCGTAGGTTGTGGAGCCTCCTATTGCCCTCGCAATAAGAAAATCCGACAGGGCAATGAACAGCAGCAGAAGCACATACGCGCCGGAGAGCTTGTAGTAGAGATAGAGGGAGAACAGGACTGTGAACAGATTGCGTGCGGTGCGGCGCCGGTGCAGCAGCTCGTGGACGAACAGGAACAGCAGCAGGGCCGCGAGCATGAACGCGCTCGGAATCTGGAGCGGAGCCGCCGGGTCGTAGAGCATCGCCGAGGCAAGGTGCTCCTTCCAGAGCGGGCTGATTTCCGGAAAACCCAAATTATGAAGGATGCCGTCCATGATGTCAGCGGATTCTTCTCCCGGATTCCCGTGCTGCTGTCTGACTTCGACCAGCCTGCCCGGCGACATTCCCGGCCGCTGAACCCGTCCGTGTCTCGGCAATTCTCGAAGCCCTGCCGAGAACCTCGGCCACCCCGAACATCGAACTGTCGGCCTCCACGACTTCAAGCGCCGGCTCATTCCGGCTCTCCCTGACCTTCCGGGCAATCATCTCATCCCAGAATCCCTCCATTTCATCGGCCAGGACCTTTCCACCGGAGAACTTGAAGTGCACCCTGTCGGAGGCCATCCAGCCCTTGCTGACGAAAGTCTCAAGGCCGCCGTGCCTTTCCATCGCCTCGCAGGTGTCCCAGAACAGAGCGCCCTGGTTCTCAGCGGCGGCCTTCTGGTGGCGCGTTAGCGCCGGCGCGGAATTTATGGAGCTGTAGGTCGTGTCATTGTCCCGTTTCACGCCCCTGTCAGTCACTCCCATGACGACAATCTCGCTTCCGGGGAAGCTTATCCTCGCGAACTGAATCATGTCCTCCACCTGCTTCTGGTACTTCGTGTAGTTGCTCTTGTCCGGCTGCATGATGTTCAGACCGTACTGGAGCACAACTGCGTCATATCCCACCATCTCCGAGAACTGCCTGTTGAGGGAGGCGTTGCTGCGGAACATGGCGCTTCCGTTGTTGCTTCTGACGGAAAAGTTGTCGGCCTGCACCCCGCCGTGAGAGGACTCGAACGAGGCTCCGTAGCAGACGAGGCTTCCTGACAGGACCTTGAGGCTCAGCGTGTCCGTGTCGGCCCCTACGACAATCTGCCTCAGGACCGGTGCTCCCTTGACGGAGAAGGTCCTGTTCCGCCCGCCGTCAACTCTCAGCTCAAGCGAACAGTCTGAGCGGTTCATGAAGAATATGCGGCAGACGTCGATATGTCCGAATCCGTTTCCCCTCTCCCATGTCATTTCGGCGCCCTTTCCGCCGCAGGCCATATATCCGGAAAAGAGGAAATTCTCCTTGAGTCTTTCGGGCACGGCGCCATATTTCAGGATTCCATATTTCTTCCATCCCTTCCCGCGTACTTTCGCCGTGTGACGATAGACCCCGAACGGCAGTTCGCACGGAACGAATCCCGGCCCGCCCCCGCCGAACTTGGACTGGAGGCTTTCGCGGAGGTCTCCGACGAGGATGTCGCCCTCGATGAAAGAGTCTCCGAGAAAGGCTATCCTGTAGGTCTTTCCGAGCGTGAGGCTGTCCGCGTCCCAATAGAACGAAGTCTCGGCCGGAAGCTCTTCCGCAGGGTTCCCGACCTGACTGGAAAGGCTTTCAAAGTCCGGGGTGAACTCGTCGGAGAGCTCCTCGTCGTCATATTCGAGCAGCCCCGGCCAGAGGTTCGCGCGTCCGAGCTGCACGTCACCGATTTTTGCCGGCGACACGAGCGAAAACGCCGTCACCGCAATGACGACAAGCCCCGTAAGCGCGAATCCTCTGAAAGTTTTCATGGGAACAGGAAGTTATCTGATG
>CAVBPI010000126.1:3395-5325 GCA_963596955.1 bacterium
TTCCATTTCCCATCCGGTGATGGTAGCGATGTAAGGGATTATGACGCTCGCCATCTTCCTCTGCCCGGAATAGTTCGGATGCCAACTTGCCCCGAGGTCGCCGTCATTGTCGTGGACGCCGCTCTGGAAGCCCATGTCCCAAAGCTTGTCCAGTCCGCTTCTCCGGCAGGCCTCGTGGACATAGGCATAGATTCCCGGGTCGAGCTTCGCCGCGAGGCAGAGCACAGGCACATCCTTGCCGTAACGCTCGCGAATCTTGCCTAGAAGCCTGATGTAGTTATCGCAGAACGCATCCATGGATGGCTGCTTCCCTGTGGAGAAGTCGTTGGCTCCCAGATAGATGACCACAAGGTCGGGCGTCTTTTCCGCCGGAGGACACACGGGCTCGGGCGACTCGTCGAAGAGAAGGTCATATTTGTCCGGCATTGTCGTTCCGGGGATGTCCTTGCCCCAGTCGTCGTAATTGCGCGCGATTCCGCGTCCCGAATGGCAGACAAGACTGTAGTCGGCGCCGAAGTAGCGTGAGACTATCGCCGCATAGGTCAGGTTGCAGTTCTCGGTCTCCGGCTTGAAAGGCTCCTTATACGATGGCGCCTCAGTGCCGAAGCCGCAGGTGTAGGAGTCGCCGATGAACTCGATGAGGCGTTCCCGCACCGGTTCCGCCTGAAGCACCTCCCCGGCCGTCTCGAAGGCGTGGAAGGTCGTCCGTCCCTGCTCGCCTTCCGTGCGCTTGAGGAGCGTCATGCAGTGCGTCCCCTTCCCGAGCCTTTCCGCGAGCACGATGGTAGTGTCGCTTCCCACCGTCCTGATGACGAGGTCCGGAGCCTCTTCCGTGCCCTTGTCGAACCATACATTATAGTAGTTGGCCTTGGTGTCCGAGCATCTGAGCGCGATTCGCGGCCCGTTGAACTTCACCCGGCACTGCACGCCGGACCAGTCGAACGCGACGTCAGCCCCGTCCCTGAGCACCCTGCCGACATAGGTTATCCTCGCGTCGGATGCGTCCGTCCATATTTTTGCCTTTTTCCCGGCCGCCGTGGCATCGCCTGCCGCCACAAGGCCGATGATTGCCGCCGCAATGGCGAATATCTTTCTCATGTTCCGTAAATGTTAAGAAATTATTTTATGTTCGATGTTTTTATATTCAATGTTTTATATTCAATGGGGCAAACTTACTAAATCAAAACAGAATAATCAAAATATATTATATACCCGAGATTCAGGGAACAGTAACGGCATTCCTTTCTTCTTGATTTTGAACGAGTATGTGTCACCATGTCCGCTTGGACGGCAAAGGTGCAAATCGACGGTGATGATGTTCTGTTCAAGAAGCACGTCGAATTGGCCTATATTCGGATTCTTCGTGTGCTCTATCTGCTTGTAGCGGAAATATTCCTTCCCGTCATTCAACTCATTCTCCACTTCAATCCAGAATGTTTCACGATGTTTGGTCTGTAGGCGCTCATGCAGTTTCATCAGCCTCCATACGGCAATGTCCTCGATTTTCTGCCTTTCTGCCTGCAATTCAAGGAGTTCATTCAAGTGATTGACATTCAAGAACAGCATATTGCTGTTGGGCGGCGCACATTGAACCGTATTTTGGTAGGTTTTGTATCCATCAGCATTTACATAACCATATTTTTCTACTATTTCCCGTCCTGATTTCAGTTCGCTGATGTCCCAGTCCGGTGTCTGGGTGAACAATACATTCTTTTTACCGCTTCTCTTGTCACGGTGACTTTTCAACTCAATGCCCTTGTAATCAGGTGTTTTGTCGCTGTTCATGCTTATGCCCAGAAACGACTCGATTGTTCGGCCGATTCCGGTGTCGGCAGTAACTTCCGATTCAAACCATTGTAATCCATAAATCCACATTCGCGGGTCGCCTTTTTTCGTGTTTGGGCGATAGAAGGAAGCCTTCGTAAGGAAT
>CAVBPI010000126.1:5335-7029 GCA_963596955.1 bacterium
TTCGTCAGTCATTGCCCGCTGTCTGTAAGAATGCAGGCATCTCTGATTTGCTTATGTTCTTGACCTTGAAGCTGTTTTTCATAGTCATGAATGCCATTTTCAAGGAAATAGGCTCTCATGGGCGCAGTGGAGTCGAGAATGCCCTTTCCTAAACCGGTAGGAGTAATCTCCACCTGTGTAAACTTGACATTATGGTTCACGAGGAACTTCAGGTTCTTTTGTTCAAAGGCCGTGAAAGGGCGCATATTAACCATAGGCAATCTTCTACTTGATATGTTTCAGTAATGTATTTGCTATGGCTCTTGCCATAAGCGGAGGGACGGCATTGCCGACAAGGGTGTATTGGGGTATTTCTTTTTGACGGTTGTTGCCGCCGGTTTGCCGTTTCCCCTGAAACACAAACGAATCGTCGAAGCTTTGGAGACGGGCCATCTCACGGACGGTCATAGGCCGATATGCGGAATAGTGAATAAAGTCGTCGGGCATCGTGCAGACAGTAGGGCTTTGCCCGAGTGGATTCAGAACCACATAGTTGCGTTTCTGAGACTCTAACCCTTTCTCTTTGAGTTCCGCTTTTGCCTCATCGTAATCGCCATGTTCCGCGATGATTCTCAACCGTTCACGGACAGTTGCATTCTGCTGGCTCGTCTGATGATTGAACAGTTCCATGTGCTGATGTTGCAGGGGCTTATCCAGTTCACTCATGTTCAATACATAGAAAGGGCTTTCATCGAATGTGAACCGATGTCCCAAGCGGCCTGCCCGTGACCATTCGGAGAACAGATGTCCTCGACTGTCCGGTTCACCTTGAACTGTCCTCGGAATCTTCGTGCTTTCAAAATCAGAAATCAACTCCGGCTTTTTATATGAAGTCGCGGTTTCTCCGTTGTCGACCATGTTCAGGTCCCAGAGAGCTTCATAAACCTTTACTTTCTCGCCGTCTGTAACGGTCGCGGGGATTTCATTTATAACCTTCTGATCATTTCTGCAACCGATGAACACTACCCGTTCACGGTTTTGAGGAACCCCGTAATCGGAAGAAAGAAGTACAATAGGTTTCTCGATATTGTAAAGCCGAATCTCCTTCATCAGTTCATTCAGATGCCGGAGATAGCCTGCATTGTCCTTGAGCTGTTCCTGAATGTACTCTATGCACTCGTCAAAGGTCCATGTGAGTATTTCCAATGACTTCTTCAAGACCTTTGCCTCTTCTGAACAATTCCCGATTTTTGCCACATTGTCTATCGCGGCCAGAGTCTTTTCAAGAATCTGCTCATCTGATATGGTCTCAACGATGGCATTGTAGCCCTCCATAAATGTGTCATTGTCAATGTGCGCACTGGTCTTTAACTGAATGACCTGCTTACGGACGGCCTCCCGCTGTTGTTTCATTCTTAGCAGCAACAGTCCATGGCGAACAGTGTTTACATTCCTGTCACTCTTGCTCACGCCGTATGGCAAATGTCTGGTTACATTCTTCAGCTGCTGGTCAAGGTTGCTGAAGAAAATCTCAGCCTGTCTGTCCCGGTTGTCTGCAGATGTTTCCATGCAGAGTCTTATGTACAGGGCCTCGTACAATGATGCAGGCATCTGTGGCTTCAGCGCATCTTCCAGAAATGCATATAAAAGATTCATCTTGGTGTCATCGACAATAGACCGGATTTCACGGAGAATCCTTTCTTTAATGCGCCCTT
>CAVBPI010000127.1:0-6990 GCA_963596955.1 bacterium
GAATATCCAGATTATCGTCATTCTCTATTTTTGAAATCCTAGATTTGCGGACATTAAGCCTGCGGCCCAACTCCTCTTGAGTAAGTCCTCTCATTTTCCTATATTGGCGAATAACACTCCCGGATGCGGGAACACGCCGTCCATCTACTACCACTGTCGTTGCCATATCCTTATAATTTTTCACAAAAATACGCAAAAGTTTCTTTCACAGGAAACTTTTGCGTATTTTCTATCAAAAAAGCAAATATCGGCAAAGGTCGTCACAGATTGAATGCGGCCTTGAGCTCGTCCATCTGGGCGTCGGTCATGCCTTCCGGCTCGAAGCCCATGTTGCGGGAGGCCTCGTAGATGAGGGCGGCCTTGTTCAGGACATCCACCTGGTCGAATGCCTCGCCGATTTCCGGTCCGACGGCGCAGACACCGTGCTTTTCCCACATCACGACGTCGTATTCGTCAAGCTGCGCGACCGTGGCGTCGGCAAGGGCGGCGGAAGACGGCATCTCGTAGGGGATGATGCCCAAGCCCTTAGGGCAGAAGGCTCGGGTCTCCGGAATCATGGACCAGAGGAGCCTGGTGAGCACGTCCTTGGCGAGGAACGGGCGGTGATGGGTCATCGCGACGAGCTCTATCGGATGGGTGTGGAGGGAGGCCTTGTAGCCGTTCCCGCGCTCTATCATGAGCGAGTGCATGGCAAGGTGGGAGGCCAGCTCGGAGGTCGGCTTCACCGGGTTGTCAGCGACGATTTCGTAGCTTTCGCAGTCGTCGCAGATGCGAATTATGGAGCCGTTCTCCATCGGGAAGCGGGCGAGGTCGCGCATCCTGCGATTGGTGCCCTTGCAGAAGAACCAGCAACCCTTGAGGTTAGGAAGTTTCTGAACCATCGGCACCTTGGGGGCTATGGCCGGCAGGGCCAGCATCTGCTCATCGACATATTCGGTGACGTTCACTACTATATTTCCGCCGTTTCTCTCGGCCCATCCCTTTTCCCAGAGATAGCCGGCGACCTCGGCGACCTTTTCAATTTCACGCCTCAGCTCGGGGCGGTTTTCAAGTACGGAGTTTTTCATCTTTAAGATTTTAAAAGGATATACCGAAAAGAATAAACTGGTTCAGATTTTTCAATTATTTTCGAGGATAGATTTCTTTTGGAAGAGGGAGTGTACTGGAGGTACATGACCGATGAGAAAATAAATATAGACCGAAAAGAATGAAAAATCTGGGTTAAAACAGATTAGGGAATATTAGGGAGAAGACAAGGAGCAGGAGGCCGCAGACGAGCACGGAGGCCATCTTTTTGCCGGAACCCTTCCATTCCTTGAGAACTATGCCCCAGACATTCGAGAATATGACGTTGAGCGCCATGAGTATGCACCATGAGAACTTCATCACCACGGAGCCTTCCTCGAAGAATGACTTTCCGACGCCGAGACCGAAGAACTGGCTGTACCAGAGCAGGCCGGCGAGGGCGCAGAAGAGGAGGTTGTTGCCGAGCACCTTCGTGTCGGCGTAGTCCGAGAACGTGCGGTTGCGGAAGTTCTTCCAGAGGCAATATGCCGCATTCGTGACGAATCCTCCGATGGTGACCATCAGTGTGGCGGGGAGCGTGGCGAAGAGAGGCTTCATTCCGCTGACCTGAAGCGGTTTTCCGGCTTCGAGTCCGAGACTGAAGCAGGCCGACATCACTCCGGCGAGCACGGCGATGAGAAGTCCCTTGGTGAGGGCAAAGTCCTTGATGGCCTTCCTGCGGTCCTCCTCGCTCATCTGACGGGAGCGCAGGGCTCCTGCATAGCCTATGACAGCGATGCCGGCTATGGTCAGGCACACTCCGAGCAGCAGAATGAGCCCGCTGCCGTGGAAGAGGTCCTCATGCGAGAGTAGCGCGGGCAGCAGGGTTCCCACGGCGGCACACAGACCGAGCGAGAGCGACTGGCCGAGAGCCACGCCGAGATAGCGCATACTCAGGCCGAAAGTGAGCCCGCCCACGCCCCAGAGAGCGCCGAAGCCCATTGCCTTCAGAGCTGCCGAGGGGTCCGCACCGAGAATTTCGGTGAGGGAGCTGCCCTGAGGAACGGCGAGAAGGGCGCCGAGCAGCGGGAAAACTATCCACGCGAACACGCCCTGCACGAGCCAGAAGCTCTCCCAGCTCCACCTGCGCACCTTCTTTATCGGAACGTAGGAGCTTGACTGGCAGAAGCTTCCGAACGCTATTATTATCAGTCCTATTACTATGTTCATATTTACATTACTTTATCAGAGGTTTACGGCTTCAGGTCGGATGGCGGGAGCCCTCCGCTCATGAAAAAAAATCGCGTCGTGGCTTCCCGTCATCCTCTCTTTCGCCTTTTGCTTCTGTCCAAGTTATCGTTTAGATGTAACCTCAGCCTCGTATTTCTGAACCTCGGCGATGAAGTCGCTGCCGGCAGGGACGTCGTTGCGGAAGCAGAACTCGTCATAGACGGCGTTCCACGGAAGAGCCTTTAGTTCCTCCTCAAGGGCAAGCACCTCGAAGTGGCGGTCCTCAAGCTCATATCTGGAGATGAGTTCCTTTGGTTCGAGAAGGGCGCGGAGCATTGACTTCTGGGCAGCACGGGAGCCGATGACGTATGCCCCGACACGGTTCATCGCGCCGTCGAAGTAGTCGAGTCCGTAGTGAACGCGGTCAAGGGCGCCGGCGCGGACAATCTCGGAGAAGAGTTCGACGGTGTTGTCGTCCATGATGGTGACGTGGTCGGAGTCCCAGCGAATCGGGCGGCTCACATGGAGCATGAGCTCAGGCACGAAGCACAGGAGCGCGGAGACCTTGTCGGCCGGGCTCTCGGTCGGGTGGTAGTGGCCTGTGTCGATGGTCGGAATCTTACCGTTCTGCGCGGCGTAGGCGGTGTAGAAATCGTGGGAGCCGACGGTGAAGCTTTCGAGGCCGATGCCGAAGACCTTGCCCTCGATGCAGTCCTTCATGTTGTCCTTCTTCTCGGTGAAAATCCTGTCGAGGGAGTCCTTGAGGAGGCTGCGGTAGAGGTAGTGGTTGACCGAGACGTCCTTGCAGCCGTCGTGAACCCAGAGGTTCATGATGCACGGGTCGCCCTGAGCCTTGCCCATGGCGTCGGCGATGTCGCGGCAGCGCTTCGTATGCTCAACCCAGAAGTCGCGTATTCCCTTGTCCGGGTTGGCGAGCGAAAGGTTGCCGCTCTTGGGGTGCGAGAACGATGTGGAGTTGAAGTCGAACTTCGTGTCGTGCTCCCGGCCCCACTCGATCCAGCTCTGGAAGTACTCCGGAGTCACCTCGTCGCGCTCGACGACCTTGCCCTGAAAGTCGCCGTAAATCTCGTGGAGATTGAGGCGGTGAGTTCCCGGGATGAGGCTCTTGGCCTTGAGGATGTCGGCGCGGAGCTCGTCGATGTTGCGGGCGGCGCCGGGATAGTTGCCTGTCGATTGGATGCCGCCGGAGAGTGCGCCGGCCTGAACCTCGAAGCCCTTCACGTCGTCGGCCTGCCAGCAGTGCATGCTGAGGTGGAAGTTCTGAAGCTGCGCGAGCACCTTTTCCGTGTCAATTCCAAATTCGGCATAGCGTTCCTTAGCGATTTCGTATGCCTTGTTTATGAGTTCCTGTTTCATTGTTTATATTTTTATACTTGTTTTCGTTTTTCAGATTTCCCGGCTTCACTCCGTAAGCATTTTCTCGAAGCGGGCGTAGGCTTCGTCCCAGACCTCGGTGTTCTCCGGCTCGAAGCGGCGGAGGGAGGCGTCGGAGACAAGCGCACCGCGCATCCCTGCCATCGAATCAGCCAGTCCGAGACCCACGAACTGCGCCATGAGGTTGCCGGCAGTGGTGGCCTCGGCAGGGCCGGCAATCACCGGAATCCCGAGCGAGGCGGCAACCATCCTGTTCAGTTCCGCGTTCAGGGAACCGCCGCCGATGACGTGCAGGCGCTCTATATCCTTGCCGGAGAGTTCCTTCAGCCTGCCGAGCACAAGGCGGTATTTGAGGGCGAGGGACTCGAATATGCAGCGGATGTACTCCGCATCAGACGAAGGCACCGGCTCCCCGCGGGAAAGGCAATATTCCCGAATGGCAGAAGGCATATCCTCCGGAGCGGCGAAGGATGCGTCGTCGGGGTCAATCATGCTGCGGAACGGCGCCGCTTCTCCCATCATCGCGACAATCTGCGGATAGGAGTATTCTCTCCCCTCCTTTTTCCACGACGCACGGCATCTCTCCAGCAGCCACATTCCGGTTATGTTCTTGAGGAAGCGGATGTTGCCCTCGGCTCCGCCCTCGTTCGTGAAGTTCATTTCAAAAGACTTGCCGGTGACAATCGGCGACGATGTCTCGACTCCCATCAGGGACCATGTCCCCGAACTGAGGTAGGCGAAGTTCTCGTCTGTGGCAGGTACCGCGGCGACGGCCGAACCGGTGTCATGTCCGGCGACGGCAATCACGGGAATTTTCCCGAGTCCGGTTTCCGTGGCGACCTCGTCCGTGAGCGTGCCTATCACTTCCCCCGGCATCACGAGTTTCCCGAAAAGACCGTGGTTCACCCCCGCAGCAGCAAGGATTTCCTCGTCAAAGCCGCGCGTTTCCGGATTCATCAGCGCGGAGGTGGAAAGTATGGTGTATTCGCAGACGCGCTCCCCGGAAAGCATATATGAAATTGCATCCGGCATGAAAAGCAGCCCCTCGGCGGCCTCAAGGGCGGAGTTGCCCTCCTGCTTCATGGCGAAGAGCTGAAAGACCGTGTTGAAGTTCATAATCTGGATACCCGTCCTGCGGTAGAGTTCCTCGCGGGGAACGAGTCCGAAGAATCTTTCCGGAATCCCGAGGGTGTAGCCGTCACGATAGGAGCGCGGCTGTGCGAGAATATGTCCGTCCGCGCCGAGAAGCACGAAATCGACGCCCCAGGTATCCACGCCGACCGACTCTATCCTTTCGCCGGACGAGGCGGCCTTGCGCAGCCCCGCGACAATCTCGTTCCACAATCCCCACAAATCCCAGTAGCTGCGTCCGCAGACTTTGATTATATTGTTAGGAAACCGGTGTATCTCAGTCATTTGAATGCCGTTCCCGGTGTATTTTCCGAGTACGATGCGGCCGCTTGTCGCGCCGAGGTCTATCGCCAACGATGCCATATAGTGTCTATTATTATGTTCAAGCCCATAACCCCGATTAGGGATTATCTTTGCAAAATAAGGCATTCCCAAGCATTTTCATATCATTATTATGGCATTAAAATGTTGATTTTTGATTTTATTCATTATATTCGCCGATGTATTCATATCTCGAAAGATGAAAAACGTTCAGAGCATCAAATATCTCCTCAGCGGAAAGAAGGACGAACAGTGGGGAATCACGGTGAACACGGTGGGGACGCAGGTGGTCGAAAAGGGCTACGCGAGCTATCCTCCCGCGGAAAAGCATCCGGAGGGGTTCTATTTCGACGTGAACAAGGGACGGGTGCTCGGCAGCTGGCAGCTTCTCTACATCCATTCGGGAAAGGGGCTTATGTATGACGCGGACGGGGGATGCACCGCGATAAACTGCGGCGATATGATTCTGCTGCGTCCCGGCGTCTGGCACAGCTACCTTCCGGACAGGGAAACGGGATGGGAGGAGTACTGGATAGGGTTTCAGGGAGCGGTCATCGAGGAAAGGCTCAGGCACGGGTTTCTCGACAAGACGGTCTATTGCGTCGGCGTGCGCGAGGACATTGTCTCGCTCTACAATGACGCGATTCAGATTGCCGTCCAGGAGAAGGCGGCCTACCAGCAGTATCTCGCGGGAACGGTGAATATGCTCCTCGGCCTTGCAATCTATCACGACACGAACAAGGCCTCGTCATCGGACTATGTCGCGGAACGCATCGACGCGGCAAAGTCCCTGATGAGGGAAAGGTTCACCGAAGAGCTTGACCTTGAGGAGATTGCGAGGGAGGCCGGAATGAGTTATTCGTGGTTCCGCAAGAAGTTCCGGGAATGCACCGGAATCTCCCCTGCCCGCTACCTGCTGGCCCTGCGCATCCAGGAGGCCTGCCGCCTGCTCGCCGAGTCCTCGATGAGCATCAAGGAAGTGGCCTGGAATCTGAACTTCGGCGACAGTTCCTATTTTTCCGCCATGTTCCTCCGCGAGGTCGGGATGTCCCCCAAGGACTACCGCAGCCGCTTCCGCGTGAATTTTGTGTGAGTTTCCGGCAGTATTCTGATGAAAATAGCAGAGATTTTTTCAGAAGCCCCAAAAGTTTGCGGATTTTGACGTTTTCGTGGTTTAAAAGTTTGCGGATTTTGACGTTTTTGAGGTTTGAAAGTTTGCGGATTTTGACATTTTATCTTGGAAAGTTTTGATAATCCAAGAATTACGAGTACATTTGCGCTGCATAGTCAATTCCGCAAACTTACAAAAGCAAACAATCATGTCAAAAAGAGTTTTCAGACGGAAAATCTACCAGAAACTTCTTGAGTGGAAAGAACAGGACAATGGCAGTACGGCGCTACTCATCGAAGGCGCAAGACGCGTCGGCAAATCAACCATTGTAGAAGAATTTGCAAAGAATGAGTACAAGAGTTATATTCTGATTGATTTCTCTATCGCAGGTAAGGATATCAAAGACCTGTTTCTGGACATATCCAATCTTGATATGCTGTTCACCAATCTTCAGGTGAACTATGGCGTAAGCCTTATACCGGGCAAATCGCTGATTATTTTTGACGAGATACAGAAATGTCCGTCTGCCCGTCAGGCAATAAAACATCTTGTGAAAGACGGACGATTTCATTACATCGAGACAGGGTCATTGCTTGGCATAAAGATGAAGAGACGCCCCAATACAGATGGGACGAAGACTCTCATACCAAGCGAGGAGCGAAGGGTCACGATGTACCCGATGGACTACGAAGAGTTCCGCTGGGCGTTAGGAGACACAGCCACAATGCCCCTCGTAAAAAACATCTTTGAGCACTGGACGCCGCTCGGTGATGCGACAAACAGAAAACTCATGAGAG
>CAVBPI010000128.1:0-2492 GCA_963596955.1 bacterium
GAATACGGAGCGTTCGAGACGGCTGTCAAAGCGGTACGGCAGGTAGTGGTAGGTCTGTCTGCGTTCCGGATGACGGTCGTTCGTGTCGGTGAAGCTGAGACCGCGTTTCCTCAGCAGTTCCATTGCAGCCTTTTCTTCAGCGGACATCTCCGGCGCTTCCGGCTTGGAATCGTCTTCGATAATTTCTGTAACCGTCTGCGCGTCAGGGTAATATAATTCCGTTTCTGTAGCCTGCACGGGACTGGTCAGCCGTTCGATTCTCAGCAGGCTCGCCTTTTCGGGAATTATCTCTTCGTTTATCCTCAGTTTGCGTGACGGAGTGAACGCGCGGCGTATTCTTGACCGGATTTCTTCCTGGTCGAACTGCGGAAGCAGCACCTGGCAGCCATTTTCCGTGGAGTCCGACGTAATCCTGTCATAGATTGTCTTCAGATGGGTTCTTTGCTCATAAATCTGTTCCATCCCCAAAAGCCCGAAGCTTTCCTTATGAATCCTGAACATCCAGTCGTTGAAAGTTGTCAGTTTCGCACTTGCGGTGTCCGCCATGTATGTCCCGAGCTTCCGTCCTCGGATGTCCTGACTGTGAATGAGACTTTCGTCCCTCATCACGATAATCCTGTCAGGTGCAAGGTTCGCATGAATGTCAAAATTCTCCTCGGTCGGAACGCTGCTGTAACTTATCTTCAGTTGATAGAACTCTACCGGAGGGACATTCAGCGTCTCCATTCTGGAAAACCTCCGGACAGTCCGCGTATTAGTGGCAGCCGCCTTTCTGAACTCCTCCAGCGAGATGTTCTGCTGTTGTTTGAGCTGCTTGTTGAGTATGTCGGCGTTGAACTTGTTCAGCCAGATGACTGCGGTCTCGTCGTTTCCGTGGGTGACTTCCCTAAGGCATCGGCAGCTTGTCTGCAGCACCATGATTGTGGGGCACACTCCTTTCTGCGGCAGTATCACCCCCGTGAGGCTCCGGCAGTCCCAGCCTTCTTTCCCAATCTGGACAAGCAGTATTATCCGTATTTTTGATGAAGGTCTGTCAAGCAGGGTAAATTCAGTCTCAGCACCCTCCGGCGCGGCATATTCTCTGTTGCCTCCGTGATATTTCAGAATGCTCTCTCCCGGATTCATCCCTCTTGCTGAGAGAATCTGTGAGACAAGAGGATAGACGATTTCTTCAAGATTTTCGATTTTTCCGCAGTATATGGCAAGTTTCGCGCAGGTTCCGTCGGAATAGACCGTGTCCCCGTATTTCTCCAAAAATTCGCCGACTCCGCTCCGGATGATTTCCTCCTGAGTGTTGTCCGTGTAATTGATTGTCGGACGTTTCAGAAAGTTTCCGACTCCATCGACAAGAGGGTAGTGATAGACGACGTTTGCCAAATCGGTGTTCCTCATTGACAGCCCGCTCGCAAGCTCGACATTTTCAGCCTTGTCAAGGTACGGCGTCCCCGAGAAACCGAGAATCGAGTGGAAGTTGTTGGATTTTCCCCATTCTGTTACTACTTGCCTCAGTTTTATTTCGCTGTCCGTGGCATGGTGGACTTCGTCGATGATGACGGCAAGATTGGGAATCCGTCCTATTATTGCCCGCAGCTCATTTGCGCGGTTGATTTCCGCCAACGCCCTGCTGTCGAATACTAAAGCTTCATTGTTGTCGTCTATTTTGTCAAGTATGACTTTTTCCGCGTTTGTCACGGCAATAAGTCCCGTCAGATCCTCGAACGGCTGGTGCGAGCTTATCTTACGGGCGTTTGGATTCCGGGTCATATTGCTCTTCTGCCCGCTCCTGGATTCGTCGAGGACCTCGAAGCATATCATCTTCCGCAGCTGCCCGGCCGCCGGTTCCGGTATGACCCAGGCCGGGTCGAATTCCTCTATGTGCTTGAGGCTTGGGATGATTGACGATTTCAGCCCGGACGGCGCGAGGACTATGAAGTTGTGCGCGAATGTAAGGTCGGTCGGCTTGAGAGTGGCGTAATAGAGGTTGATGTAGATGAACGCTGCCATCAGGAATGTCTTTCCCGCGCCCATCGGGAGGCTGAAAAGATAGTCCGTGTAGCTGACATTGTAGAAAACTTTGTGGAAGACTTCTTCGCAGTCGATGCTTTCCGGTGAAAGGCGCAGCTGTTTCTCAAGTTCCGGCGCTATCTGCTTGCCGTTTCTGTCCTGCAGAACAGAGTATTCGTAAAGCGCCTGAGCCGCAGGATGCGCGAGCATATATTCCCTTGTGTGTTGTCTCAGTTCTGTCTCCTGAAGGTCGAGAGTGTTGAATACTCCTGATGAGAAAAGCTTCCACAGCGGCTTGTTTCCGCATCTTATCAGAAGGAACAGATAGGTCTTGATTGCTTCAATCTGGGCGTCGCGCATCTTTCCCCGTTCCTGTATGTAGCGGACAAGCTCTCTGACCGGACAGTCTCCGGACGAGAACCATTCATTTCTTTTCTTCTCAATCAGTTTATAGTACATAGTTCTTATCGCTCATGTCGCTTTTGTGG
>CAVBPI010000128.1:2502-6493 GCA_963596955.1 bacterium
GAAGCGCACAAAGATAATGAAATTTCCTCGGGGTGCAACCCGTTGGGGAAATCTTTGAATGTTTCTTTACAGCTTTTTCAGATAGCTGATGCTGTCCGGGCCTTCATTGAAGAGGAGGTCCATGATGGAGAGGTTGGGGATGAAGCCGTGCTTGGGGGAGAAGACCTGCCAGTAGGGTCGGGCGAGGCCGAGGTCCTGCAGGATGGTGGCGGGGCGCTTGGGGTGGATGACTTCGCGCAGGTCGGTGACTCTGTTGCCGTCGATGATGACTGAGGCGGCGCCGGTCGGGCGGGAGCCTTGACTGCCGGCAGCGGCGTTGTCCGTATCGTCTGATTTCGGGGGAGTCCACTCCCTTGTGAAGCGGAGTTCGGCGGGGATGCCGGCCTTGCGGAGGAAGAAGCGGAGAATTTCCGTGTTGAAGTCGAGCATCAGTTCTGGACGGGCGTCGAGGATGGCGAAGAGATCGTCCTGATAGTATTCAAAATAGGGGGATGTGCGGTAGGCGGAGACAATCGCCCGTTCATGGCGCGTGAGCCAGTCGGTCTTCCAGTCGATGCGCACCTGTGACAGGGGCTTGTCAAAATCCTCGTGACGGACAGGGTAGCTGAGCGTCTGCGCCCCGTCGGCGGCATAGAATCGGCAGCGGTTCCTCCACGACTGCTTCACATAGTGCTCGCACGCTTCGATATAGACGACCGCAGGTTCAACCTCAGTCCGCCCGAGATTAAACCTGCATTCATTCGCTATCGCCGCCACATACCCAATAGGCGGGAAATACGCTGTTGAGAGAAGCACCATATACATTTGAGATGTATTTTTGAGGATAGATTTGTTTCAGAAGAGGGAGCATACTGGACGTATGTGACCGATGAGGAAACAAATATAGACCAAAAAGACACTCAAAATCAGTCCATTTCACCGGTCTTGGACACGGAAGGACCTTTTATGATTCCACGGCTGGATTTGCGTATAAACTCGAGTATCGTCCTCTTCTCCTCGCTGTCCGGGAATCCGATTTCAATTTTCTCAAGGGCGTCGCTCACATTCATTCCGGAATTATAAATCACGTCGTACATGTCCTTGATGTTGCGGATCTGCTCGGAGGTAAATCCTCTCCTGCGGAGTCCCACGAGGTTCACTCCGGCATATGTCAGCGGGTCGCGTCCGCAGAGAACATACGGCGGGATGTCCTTGTTGATTTTCGAACCGCCGCCTACCATCGCGTGCTTGCCGATTTTCGAGAACTGGTGAGCCACGGTGCTTCCGCCGAGGATTGCCCAGTCATCGACGTCGGTCTCTCCTGCGATGCCCACATAGCTTACGAGGATGCAGTGCTCTCCGACCGTACAGTCATGGGCGACGTGCGTGTAGGACATCAGCAGGGTATTGCTGCCAACTTTGGTCACGCCCTTGCCGCTGGCCTTGGTTCCGCGGTTGATGGTCGCGCACTCGCGGACGGTCACGTTGTCTCCGAGTTCGACATAAGTCACCTCTCCGTCAAATTTCAGATCCTGCGGGATGGCTCCCACAACGGCTCCCGGGAACACGCTGCAGTTCTTTCCCATCTTCACATAGTTGAAAATCGTGGCGTGCGGAAGAATCTTGCAGCCGTCGCCGATTTCCACAAATTCGTCGATATATGCGTATGGTCCGATTTCAACGTTGTTGCCAATCTTCGCGTTCGGATGAACGCACGCAAGCGGATGGATTGTAGTACTCATATTTTTCTATTTTATTTTTTCTCTGACCATTTTTGCAACGGTAGTATTTATCGTGTGCCCTGACTTATAGGCTGTTACCTTGGCCTGAAGGAAACCGCCGGTCAGGCGCAGGTCGCCGATGAGGTCAAGCAGCTTGTGGCGGGCGCACTCGTTGTCGAAATGCAGCGATTCGTTGAGGTAGCCGTTCTTCACCTGAAGCTCCGGCTTGCCGATGTGGCTGCACACGTTCTTGAGCTGCTCCACCGTAATCGGATGCTCCACAATCACCAGCGCGTTATCCACGTCGCCTCCCTTGATGAGGTTGTTGGCGAGCAGATACTCAACTTCATGGAAGAAGCAGAACGTGCGGCAGGCGCTGATTTCGCGGATGTAGTCCGTGCCGGCGTCGAACCTTGCGCTCTGGACTCCTAGAACGCGGGAGTTGAAGTCAATCGTTATGTCGTAGCTGAACGTGTCGGCAGGCTCTATGGTGAGGAAGGCCCCGGTCGAGGGATTCCTGTACTCCACTTTCTCCTTCAGCGTCACATAGTGTCTCGGGGCATCCTGCTCCGCAAGCCCGTCAGGCGCGATTGCATCGACATAGGGCTTCGCGCTTCCGTCAAGAATAGGAACCTCGGCGCTGTCGATGTCAATCAGGACATTGTCAACACCCAGACCGGTGAGCGCCGAAAGAAGGTGCTCGATTGTCCCGACTGTAGCCTCTCCGGATGAAATCGTTGTGCTGCGTGCAGTGGATGACACATTCTCCGCGAGCGCGTCAACCGTAGCTTCCGGGCCTATGTCCGTCCTTACAAAACGGATTCCTGTGTCGGCTGGTGCCGGCTTGAGCGTCATCGTCACCGGCTTTCCGCTGTGCAGCCCCTTGCCATTGAAGGTATATTCCTTTCTGAGCGTATTCTGTTTTTTCATGTTTTTGAATATCTTTTTGGTCTATATTCCTTTTTTCATCAGTCATGTACGCCCGGTACACTCCTTCTTCAAAAAGAAATCTATCCTCAAAAACCTGATTCAAAATCTCAGTGGATAGATTCATGCTTTTATCGTTCAATCTATAGGTCTGAGATGTTGAATAAATTTTCTTTTAATTTAATTCTACAATTTCGGGGCGCAAAGGTAAGCAAATTTTTTATAACGCAATCATTTGCCTCCCTTCCCGTTCCTTCTGAAGACCGCGTAGGCTCGCAGGAAGTCTCTGTGAGGGATGCCGGGCGTTCCGAAAAGCACCTCGCCCTCCTTCTTGAGGTTGCCTATGAGACCTGTCTGCGCTCCGAGCGTCGTGTGCGCGGGAACTTTCAGCCCGTTGGCGATGCCGGCCTGTCCCGCGAAGATGCAGTGCTCGCCGACCTTCGTGGAACCGGCTATGCCCACCATCGCGCTCATCACGGTGTTCTCTCCCACCTCCACATTGTGCGCAATCTGGCAGAGGTTGTCAATCTTCACTCCCTTGTGGATAATCGTGGAACCCATCTGGGACTTATCCACGCAGGTGTTCGCACCGATTTCCACATTGTCCTCGATGATGACGTTCCCCGTATGCTCAATCTTTTTATATGTCCCGTCAGGAAGCGGCGCGAATCCGAATCCGTCCGCTCCGATGACCGCGTTCGCGTGGATAATCACGTTGTCGCCGAGCACCATCCCCGGATAAATCTTCACTCCCGGATAGAGTATGCAGTTCTTGCCGATTGTCGCGCCGTCGCCGACATAGACCTGTTCGTAAATCTTCGTGTAATCGCCGACCTTCGCCTTCTTTCCGATATATGCGAAATCGCCGACATAGACCTTCCTGCCTATCTTCGACGAAAATGCGACGTGACAGCGAGATCCTCGGTGACGGTAATATTTCTTCTTCTGCGCCGTGACGTATTCGAGAAGCGCCGCGACCGCCGAGTATGCGTCATCCACCCTCACGAGCGTCGCCCCGACCTCTTTCTTCGGCACGAATGACTTGTTGGCGAGGATTATCGTAGCCTTGCTCGTATAGACATATTCCTCATATTTCGGGTTTGCGAAGAACGATATTGCCCCCGGCTTTCCGCTCTCTATTCTCGCGAACGTCGTCACCAGGGCTTCCTTGTCGCCATCGACCTCGCCTCCCAGTATTTCCGCTATCTGTCCTGCAGTCAATTCCATAAGCAGAGTTTATTTATCGATAAATCAGTATTTTTCAAAAAATAGTTTGCAAAGGTAATACATTTTTCCTACCTTTGTCGCCGTGAGAGAGAAAGGGGACGCAGAGTTCCCTTTTTTCATGCTCAAAAGTGAAAGGT
>CAVBPI010000128.1:6578-6987 GCA_963596955.1 bacterium
CTCCAAATTTTTGTTGAAATGAAAATTTCAGAGATTATAGATGCAGTCGGTCCCGCCATTGTTGCACGGAAATGCTTTATTGTCGAAATAAATGTTTCGAGGGACAACGACGTGGAGATTGTCATCGAATCCGAAGACTCGAATGTCGTGCTCGACGACTGCGTGGAAATCAGCCGCCGCTTCGAGGAATGCTTCGACAGGGCTGTCGAGGACTATTCGCTGACAGTGACCTCCGCCGGGCTTGACCAGCCGTTCAAGGTGCTGAAGCAATATCAGAAGGCCGTGGGGACGCAGGTGGAGGCGGCTCTGAGGGGCGGAAGGAAGTTCGTCGCGGAACTTGTCGATGCCGACGAAGATTCTGTGACGCTGAGATATAGCCTGCGCGAAGCTGTCGAGGGGAAGAAGAAAA
>CAVBPI010000129.1:0-6949 GCA_963596955.1 bacterium
GTCTATAGCATGACCATACTCATGCATATACATTGCATTTGAAAACAGGTATTCTTCAAACGGTTTATCAATCTGTCCTTTCAGATTTATATTGATGGCATCGCCAAGTGTTACACCGTTTTGATATTTGTAATGCTCGTTTGTGACAAATGTAGCACCACCCCAATAATCCACTCTATCGACGTGCCCTATCGCATTTCTGAGATAAGAATATGCCTGTCCTATAAAATTCTGATACATCCCGAGTGTATGACGGCTATAACCTTGCCATAGTCCTTTTCCAAAATTATTTTCATCAACATAAAAGTTCCCCAAAAACATTTTCCAAGAGTTGCCAAAGGACTCCCAACCACGACAGGCACCCGCTATGAGGTTCGCAGCACCAACAGCCAATTGGGCGCCCGTATATACTGTCATTGAAGTCTGTATGAATGTACCGACATAAGGAATAATCGGAGCGAATTGCCAGGTCAAACCTATCGCGCCACCGACTAAAGCGCCTTGAGTAAAATACTTGAATGTATCGCCTACTCCCTGCCAGCCGGAACGAATATTCCCGGCGACAGCATTTGCTACTGTATTGCCTACGGCAAACACTCCGGCAAGAACTGCCGGAACTACCCACCAAGCCACTTCTCCGTTCGGGTCGGTGTAGGAGAGCGGATTGTTGAGACCATAGGCGTAGCGGTTGAAGGACTGGGTGAAGTCCGGAGTCTGAACATACGGGTCGGGCGAGAGGAAGCGGCAGAGGAGCGGGTCGTAGAGACGGGCGTTCATGTTGATGAGGCCGAACCACGGGAGGTGCTCGTGACCGGTGAAGCCTCGGCCGAGGTAGAGCGCCGGCTCAGTGCCCGGAGCGTAAATCTCCTGAGTTTCAGGGTCGCGCAGCCGTCCCCAAGGGTCGTAGCTGTATTCGGCGAGGAGCGTGCCGTCGGCGGTCACGATGTGGGTGATGCTGCCGAGGTAGTCCCTGCCTATATTCAGCGGTGCCCAGTTGCCCGTGCCCTCGCGGACGAGAACCATAGGGGCGGAGTAGGCGTCGCCGCCGAGGTAGAGGCGTTCGGTCGATGCTCCGCCGGACCTGATGTCCTGCTCGTAGCGGCCGCCGATGTAGTAGCGCGTGAGTTCAGGCGAGACGCCCTCTGCGTAGAGCATTTTCACGCGGTCACCACTGCCGTTGTAGGTGAACGACGCGCTCTTTCCGCCTTCGACGAGGCGCGACGGCCGGCCGTAGCAGGTGTAGCTGACGCTCTGCTCGCGGGACGGGACGAGGGAATCGTCCTCCGGAGTGAGAGAAGTTATCTGATAAGGACGGTCAGAGTTTCCGTAAGTCATCTCGCCCACTCCTCCTACCGAAGTGACATTCCCGGCCGACGAATAAGTGAGCGTCCTGTCGTCCATTTTTACAAGACGGTTCTGAGCGTCATAGTTGAACGATTCCGACAAGTTGCGGATGTTATCCTTTCTGGTGTCGAGGTTGCCGGAGAAAAGCCTGAAACTATATTCAAGGTCCATCACGCCGTCAATCTTCCGGGAAACCGGCATACCTGAACTACTGTAGCCGTACTCCCGTGAGACATCCCCGGTCGTAACACGCAGCGGCATCCCCAAGTCGTTCTCTTCCTCAAGGCGCATCACAACCGTTCCTTCAGAAAGAACAATGCCGACGCCATGTCCGTTTGAATAGAGGTAGTTCTCGGTCGCGATGTCACCCGACTGAGCCGTATATCTTATGCTGTTCACACGGCCTCCTGCTCCATAAGCATAGCTCTTCAACAGCCACTTGCCATCCGGGACGGTTTCCTTTTCCGTCAGCACACGGTCATAACGGTCGTAGGTGTAGGTTTTGGAAGTTCCGTTAGTCGAGACCGCAGAGACAAGTCGGCCGGAACTGTCATAACTATATGAAGTCGAATACTCTCCGAGCCTGTCGGTCTTTGTGACTCGCCCGAACTTGTCAAAATAAGACACAATCTGTCCATTTGGATTCGTCTGCCTGCGCACCGACGTACCGTCCGCATTCCATGCCGTTGTGTCTATCTGCACGCCGGCACTCGGGTCCTCAATCCTAACACGCCGTCCGTAACCGTCGTAGCCCAATGTCGTCTTAACACCACCTGCTGTCACTGACGACGGCTGACCGTCATTGCGACGGTTGTAGGTAATGGAGCCGCCCGGGTCTTCTACCTGCGTGACTTTTCCGAGCGCGTCATATTTCACAGTCTTGCTCACCCCATTGCGCCATTCAGTGACGGTATTTCCGGAATAGATACGACGGGTCGTCTTGTCCGGAGTGGAAACTATCGTCGGACGTCCGTAATTGTCATACGAATAGTATATCCATGCCGCAGACCCCAGCCCCCTATACGGCATTGTTTCACGGGACAGCTGGCCTTTGGAATCATAGACATAGTCCGTCTTCTGCCATTGTCCGTCAAAGCGGAGGTTTTCAGAATGAACCTTACGACCTATTCCGTCATAATGTGTGACTGTAGTAGGGGTGACACTGGACGAGTCAGTCACCATATAGGTTCCGGTTCCGCCCCATGCGAGTGTCCGCGTTGTGACTGTGCCGTCCGGGGTTTCTGTACGAAGAACATTACCCAGAGCGTCGTAAGAAATTCTTGTCGTGTCGCCGTGGTGGTTCACAATGTGCTCCGGCTTTCCGAAGCGGTTGTAGTCCGCATAGCGCGTCACCCGACCGAGAGCATCGGTTTCCGAGGTCAAAAAATGTCCGTCAGAAGTGTAGGTTCGGCTGATGCCGACATACTCGGAGGCACCGAAGTTTGCAGTGCGTTCCGACAGGACATTGCCGAAATCATCGTATTCATACATTGTATCAGAAATAAGTTCCGTATAATCTCTATATGTAGGGCGGCCTTTTATATGTACTCCTGTTGCATAAACTCCCTCATATAATTTCTTTGATGTAAGGCGAAATTTAGAATCATATTCCTGAATACTTTTCCTCATCCAATGTGACCTAAATCCAAGTTCTCGGCGATTTGTTCTTGAGCTCTGCTCTTCCAGTAATCCGATTATGTATTTATCAGTTGCCAAGTTGTGCCGATAGGTATTCTTATCTACAACAGCTATTTCCTTCCCATCAACCTGTCTCGATGTTGCGGTCGCAGTAAGCAAGCCATACTCGCCATAGGTGTATGTCATTTCGGTTTGTATTCCTGTCAATGAATCCTCTCGGGAAGAGTGTGAAATAGCCGGATATGGGAAACGGGACAATGTGTCTATGTTTTCATAAGTGTTCACGACCGTCTCGAACGGCGTGTCCGGTGAGCGGAGCAATGCTTTCGATGACCGGAGCGGCACGCCGAATTTCTCAGGGTCATTTTCCTGAACTGAAACGACCGCCGCAACTTTATCCCTGCAGCGGACCTTACCGAAGCCGCAGAATCCGAGGCCTCCGCTGCCTGAGACCGCATCATAGTAGGTGTATTCCGCATCTGCTATCTTGTGACCGGTTTTGTCCGGATTGCCATAAGTCGTGCTTTTATGCAGGAGAGTAAGCGGAAAGGCAACTCTTGCAAATCCGTCCGCGCTCGAATATGAACGATTGCCATCATTGCCATATACCGCCTCCGAATCCATCATGTTGGCATATTCATTTGTCTGGAGCACGCCGTAGCTGTCCTCAATCTCGGCGATGAGACGGTTCGCTCCCCTGTTGTCAGAAAACTTGTAGCTCGTAATAGTGCCACTCTCTATGGTCATGAGACCACTTATCGCGTTATATCCAAGTATATTGCTGTAAATCACGCCTTTCGAGGACGGCATGGACGCAGTAGAAAATATTGCATCGTCACTGAAAAAGTTTCCGTTGTCGTTCAGATGGCACCTAAGTTTTTTGCCACGGAAACACAGCATATCCGAAAGTCCGTCCCGGTTCACATCCATGAACATATATCCGTCTCCCGGACGACGCTGCCCCAAATTGATGCCAGTCCTCTCAAAGTTCTCACCCGTATATGAATATATCGACCACTCAGACCCACCATCCACAATGCCGCCGACAGAACCGGGTGAGCCAGTGCCGGTGTTTCCTCCACTATAATTCGGATCGAGATAGGTTTCTCCCGGAGGGACCACTATGTCAAGGTAGCCATCGCCGTTCCAGTCGGCGCAGTAATAAGGTTTGTCAATCAAGGAGCCGTAGTTCAGGCCCTGGACTGTCTTTTGTTTGGCTAATATCCAAATCAGACGATAAGTGCCGTCAATATTGCGCCTACGTAAATATGAATACCGATATAATGTTATGCCACCTAACGGCTCCACATAACACAATTCTGTTTTTCCATCATTATCCATATCACAGGCAAACACCTGAGACATAGACACCATATCAATTGTTGACAATTTGGTTATTTTCCCTGTATTCAAATCAATTATTGCGGTATGAGAAGTCTGCTGATTACCACGAAAATCCCGATTCAGCGACACTGTTATCATTTGAGCACCCACACCATCAAATTTTCCAAACAGATAGACACGCTGTTGAGGACTAAACCAATTCGCGTCCTCATAGTTATCTTTTACCACACCAGGAACATCTATGTCAATAGTTCTGTTCGTCAACGCTGCGGTTGCTTCATTGAATTTGTATATCCTTATTCTTAATTTTGTGTAATTTGAATCGACCCCATTCAGATTGACCTTAACAATTTCATCAACACCATCTGAATCAACATCAAATGCCTCAATTGCCTGAAACCCATATTCTGCATTTATTACAGTTTCAGATATATAGGATGACACATCTGGAACTATCGTTATTTTGTCATCTTCCAAATAACCGCTTCCAAACTTCTTGAAATTTTCTTTTTCCGGATTTGCGGTATTATTTGTTGATTCAATCTCCACATAATTACTCTTATCCGGCAAAATAATCACCCCGTCCGAAATAGCCCCGCTGCGGAACCGCCCGCGTAAATATCTCCGTTCAGCCGTCGGGAACATACTGACATCGCGGATACCAACAACATAGAAATCCGGACTATCCGCAGGCTGCTCCGGGTAGCGGAAGCGAAGAGGACGAAGGCTGGTCTCCCCCATCCGGCATCCTATTGACGTGAGCAGGTTTGCACCGAAACGTGACTCGTGTGTCAGTTTGTATGTGTAGAGATTGTCGTCGCCGGAGTTGGAGCGGATGGCTTTCAGAAGCTTGCGGCACTGAATCTTCTGGCCGGCATAGTATGAAATCATCCCGGAATCGACATTTTCATAATCAAAGTATATCCTGCCGGCAGGTACTCCATTTTTATCATAGTTATAGAAAATGGTCGAGGGGTAATACATTCCTGTCGGTTCCTGACGGTCGTAGAAGAAATCTATGACCGTTCCGTTGATGTCCGTCATCTTCGTCAGGGGATATGAAATCCTGTTGGAAGCATTGGCAGCGTTGGACGGGAATCCATACACAGCCTTGGAGCCGTTGGGATAGAGGACGTCGAACCAGACAATCTTGCCGTTCACCTCATGAGGACAGACAAGGATGTGACCACATGCCGTCTCATACGGATAGTCCGTTGAAAGTTCTTCAATCGAGGATTTCACAATCGGAACGCCGTCAAGGGCGTATGCCGGATTGGAATCCGTCAGACTCGCAGCTCTGACACTGCCGTGATAGTACTTGTTTTTGTTAATCTGTGTAATGACTGACAAGCCGCCTACGGTCCAGCCGTGTCCGGCGATTCCGGTTCCCGACTGGCTGCTGTATTGCAGAGACAGGCTCGGAAGAAAGGAGCCGAAAGGCGTTGTTGCGATGGGAACCGTGTAGGTGCGTGCCCCGGTCGGAGTCACATCTGCGGTATAGGGTATTTGCCCCACAGGATAAGACGAGAGGTCATCTGTGATTGGGGCGGCAAGAGCCGTCGTCGCGAGAATTGCCGCAATGAGGAATGCAAATATCTGAATTATATGTCGTTTCATGTTCATTTCATTGATTCGAGGATTATGCGGAGGGCTATCTGGAGGGTCAGACAGACAGCGAGGGCGGTGACGAGGGGGATGTCGCGGGTCGCGACGGTCTTGGAGAGGAGGGTGTAGGGAAGCCAGAAGAGGAGGGTGGCGATGGCGGAGACGATGAGGAAGAGGAGGAAATGGCGTGGCGGGAAATATGGGGTAAGGCAGAGGACGAAGAGGAGGTCGCCGGTGCCGAGCATATCCGGGAGACGGCGTTTCCGCAGTCTTGCCCAGAGGGAGAGGGCGGCCCACAGGAGAACGCAGGTCAGGAGATTCCGGACAAAGTTCGACAAAGGCAGGCGCAGGCCGCCGCTCTCCATCACGGACGCGAATATTACAACGGCACCGAAAACCGCCAGATTGAGAATCCCTATCCTCCTGCACCTGAGGTCCGAGAACGCCAGAGCCGCAAGAGGCGGGAGACACAGAAGACTCCACCACATATATTCCTTGAAATCAGCCTCTTAATCCCTTTCAGTCCTTCACGATTTCCTTGAGTTTCTTGTCCTGGTCAATCTCCCAGACATTGAACTGCCCGTCCTTGTCGAAATCCACCACGGAGACGGCCTGAGCCTTGAAGCCCGAGTCGCCGGCCTCGACAATCTCGATGCGGTAGTTGGCGTTGCCGCCGTCGGTGACTAGGGGCTGCTGCTCGAAGCCAAGTTCCTCCAGATTGTCACAATATCTTGAATAGGTGTAGAAATAGCTCTTCTGCAAGGTGTGGACAAAGGCGAGCTGCTGCTGAGCCTCCATGCTCTTAGCCTTGGAAATCAGCGGCATGAGGTTCGGGAGGGCAATCAGAACGAGTATGCCGATGATTACGAGAACCACAAGCATCTCCGGGAGCGAAAATGCCCGGAGACGCTTTTCCGAAACACGCCGCATCATTGCCGCTCCTCCTGCTTTTCTGACGGCACGGATGCCGGAGTCTCCTCCTTTGCAGGCATTGCGTCCGGAGTCCCGGCGGTCTGAC
>CAVBPI010000130.1:0-6885 GCA_963596955.1 bacterium
CAGACAAAACATTAAGGGATTTGCTGGATGCCATGGGTGCGGTTCTGATTGAAGGCCCGAAGTTCTGCGGTAAAACGACCTTGGCCAAACAACAGGCCAACAGCATACTCAGAATGTCAGACTCAAAGACCAGAGAGCAGAATCTTGCAATGGCCAGAACGAACATTCATTACCTTCTGCAAGGCGAGACCCCAAGACTAATTGACGAATGGCAGATTGCTCCGCAATTCTGGGATGCAGTCAGAAATGAGGTGGACGACCGCGATGATGACGGACAATTCATTCTCACCGGCTCCGCCGTACCTCCGACCCCGAAAAAAGAAAGCGAGGAAATATTCCATTCCGGGACGGGGCGAATTGCCCGGCTGCGACTCAGGACAATGAGCCTTTGGGAGTCCGGAGAATCGACAGGTGACGTAAGCCTGTCAACACTTTTTGAGAATAATTCTGGAAAAATCGAAGGTACAAGCAATATAGACCTCGAAGAGCTCGCATTCCTTACCTGCCGTGGCGGATGGCCAAAGGCGACACTAAAGAAAAGTCAGCAAGCGGCACTGCTGCAAGCGAAAGAATACTTCAAAGCCGTCGTGAGTTCTGACATATCACGAGTTGACGATGTGGAAAGAAATGAAGAACTCGCAAAAAGGCTGATGAGGTCATACGCCAGAAATCAGGGAAGCCAGGCAACTCTCGGGACGATTTTGGCAGACATTAGAAATAATGAGGAGCAAACATTAACGGAATATACAGTTTACTCCTACCTCAATGCCCTGAAGAGAATTTTCGTGATTGAGGACTCATTGGCATGGAATCCGAATATCCGCAGTAAGACGGCAATCAGGACATCCGACACTCGATATTTCACAGACCCGTCCATCGCAACGGCGGCATTGGGCATCGGTCCCAATGACCTCATGAATGATTTGGAAACATTCGGACTCATCTTTGAGACTCTGGCTATCAGAGACCTGCGTGTCTATTCAGAGCCTATCGACGGAACAGTTTATCACTACCGCGACAAGAACGGTCTGGAGTGCGACGCCGTAATCCACCTGCAAAACGGCAAATACGGACTCATTGAAATAAAACTCGGAGGGGCGTCAGCAATCGATGAAGGCGCGAAAACACTTGTCGAACTCGCAGAAAAAATAGACACGGACAAGATGAGCCATCCGTCATTCCTCATGGTACTGACAGGGAACGGGGACTACGCATACAGGCGGCCTGAAGACGGAGTGCTGGTAGTTCCTATCGGGTGCCTGAGGAACTGACCACCCTACTCCTCGCTGAGGGAGTCAATCCAGCGCTGGCGGCGCTTGTCCTGAAGGAGCATCACGAGCTTGAACTGGCCGTCGCGGGCGCCCTCGTTGAGGCTGATTTTCTTGAAGAGGTCGTAGGCGTTCTTGCGGAGAACCGTGGCCTTCGGTGCCTTGAGGCGATGGGAGGCGCGTTTTGACTCATATTCTATATTCATCTCCTGCAAGTGCCTGTCAACGATTTCCGTGAACTTCTCAGCCTTGGCGGCACGTATGCGGCGGTCGTCGAACTCGTAGTAGAAATCGTACTGCGCCTCCTCCGGGTCGGCGAAACCGATGAAGAAATTGACCTTCCAGCCGGTCTCCTTCTCGGCCATGCGCACGGCCTCGATGAACTGCTTCTCATAAAGTTTCTCGCCGGTGATGCTCACTATCCCGTTGACTTTCTGCACCATGTGAATCTTCGGGGTCTTGTGGTACCAGCCGCCTACCTCCACGAGGTCGTTCATGTTGTAGCGGTAGAGACCGGAAAAAGTCGTGACATAGACGCAGTAGCGATGCCCCTGTTTCAGCTCGTGCAGGCGCAGGAACCTCGGCTCAGGCTTGTCAAGGTCACATTCCTCGACGAACTCATAGTAGTGATAGTGCGGGAAGAGCGTGGAGTCTATGCCCTCGTCGAGGACAAGTCCGAAACGGCACTCGGAAGCGAAATAGCCGAGCTCCTGGTAGCAGCAGCATGACGGGAGCTGCTCCGCGACCTTCGCCGAGGCTATTGCCGTGTTGCCGCATTTCCATGAGGAGAGGAACTGAAGCTCGGGCCACCAGTCCTTAATCTGCGGGACAGGATGCTCCGCCTTCACGCGGCGCAGGAACTCCGCCCTCTCATGGTCAGGCACCATCACCGGGGCAAGCGCCGCACGGATTTCATCGGAGACGTCGAACTTAGGGGACAGCGTACCATTCTCTATGTCAGTGATATAATCATCAAAATATTCCTCGGCATTGTGCACGAGTTCGAGTATGGTCGAAGGATTCGGGGCGACGATGTACGTGACGCTGTGGGCTATCGCAAGCCTCATCATCGTGTAGTACCGCGCCGTATAGTCCTTTATGTCATAGACTTCCGACGGGGTGACGAACCTCTCGCGGATAAACCCTGGCAGTTCCTTCGCCGTGACCCCGGACACCGAGCCGAAGACCGTCCCGTCCTCTGCATACCCCTCGACGACCTTCGCGACCGACACGACCAGCCCGCCGGAAAGGAACTTAGGCCTCAGCCGCGCGAAATTGTCGAGCCAGACGTGCGACATCTTGGAATAGACCTCCTCCATGTAGGTGTCGGAAATCGGAATCCATTTCGGCTGCGACGTCGTGCCGGAAGTGGTGGCGTACATCAGCGGCTTCCCCGGAATCAGCACGTCCCTCTCGCCCTTCTTTTGCCGCTCGACATACGGGCGGAAAGCCTCGTACTCCGCCGCCGGGACACATTTTTCGAACATTCTGAACAGCTGCTCCGAAGTCCTCGCCTTGAGGATTGAGCGGAAATGATGTTCCCGTCCGTATGCCGTGTTCCTTGCTTTCCAGAGGATTCTTCTGAGTGTTCTCGCACTTGCGTGCTTGGGGTCGCGGGAGGCCATCTTCAACGACATTCTCGGAGAAAATGAAAGGATGCGAAGCCCCAGATTGACCAATTGATATGGAATTGTCATAATCGCATTTTGTAAAAATCACGCAAAGTTAGCAAACTTTGCCGAACAGCCCGAAATCAGGCCTTCTTCCCATCCTGACCGCCGGCATTGTCTGCACCAGAGACCTTGTCATCCGCAGAGTGGCCGTCCGCAGAGGCATTGTCATCGGCAGAGCCCGCAGAATGAGCGCTGTCACGGTACTTGAAGCGGCGTATCTTCTGGGTAGCCGTCTTTTCAAACGGTTCCTTGACGACCTCAACTCCGGCCACCTTCGACGAGCGGTTCACCTTCTTGTTCACATAGCTCAGGATTGCCTGCTTGCGGGCCTCCAGCTTCTCGAAGAACTGGTCCTCGCTCTCCTGATTCCAGTCAAGGACATTGCTGTTGAGCTGCACCAGAGCCACGAGCTTGCCGTCACGCTCCACCACAAGGGACTCATCCACCCCGTCGATGTCGTTGATTACCTTCTCTATTTCCTCCGGATATATGTTTTCTCCCGAAGGTCCCAGAATCATGTTGTTCAGACGGCCCTTTATGCTGTAGCGTCCCTTCTCATCGACCGACGCGAGGTCGTTTGTCCTGAACCATCCGTCCTCCGTGAACGCGGATTTCGTCCGCTCAGGGTCCTTGTAGTACCCGAGCATCACATTGTCTCCCTTCACGACGATTTCGCCCTCTCCGGTCTCCGGATTCACGTTTATCAGCTTCACATCCACCCCGTATGCGGCCCCGCCGGTAGTCCCGACATGAGTCTGCTTCACTCCGGCAGTGCAGATGAGCGGCGCGCACTCTGTCATTCCGTAGCCTATCGCGTAATTGAAATGAGCCTTCTTGAGGAACTTCTCAACGACAGGATTCAGCTTCGCGCCGCCGATTCCGAAGAACTTGATGCGCCCGCCGAAAGTCTTCTTAAGCCGGAGTCCCACGAACCAGTAGAGTACACAGGCCATCTTCCTGTGCATCCATTTCAGCACCCGGCTCTTCTGGATGGTAGGAAGTATGCTCGCCTTATACATCTTCTCGATAATCAGAGGCACGGACAGCATGATTGTCGGACGCACCTTCTTCATCGCAGCGAGAAGCACGGTAGCCGTCGGCGGCTTCTGGAGATAAAACACCTTCGCGCCCACGAACATCGGGTAGAGCATTCCGATGCTCATCTCGTAGGTGTGCGGCATCGGGAGTATGGACAGCCACACGTCCTTCTCGTCCGTCTTGTGGGCATGATAGGAAATCACGATGTTGGTGCAGAGATTCCTGTGGCTCAGCATCACGCCCTTGGCGCTGCCTGTGGTTCCCGAGGTGTAGATTATCGTCGCGAGGTCGTCAGGCTGCGGGGCAATCGTGCGTCCGTCGCAGGTGAAAGCGTCGTCGTCCCTGCTTATGGCCGCAAAAGTCTCTATGTCAATGACAAGAGTCAGCTTCGCGATAAGTTCAGGCTTAATCTTGGAGAGATACTTCTTCGACACATATATCGCCCGGCATCCAGAATGCTCAAGTATGTTGGTCACCTCATTCTCCGAAGAGTCGGGAAGGATAGGCACCGCAACCCTTCCGAAAGCGACTGCGGAAAAGAACGCGACGGTCCAGTTCGGAGTATTCTGCGACAGGATGGCAACGCGCTCCCCCGCCCCGATTCCGTACTGCGAAAGCTTTCTTGACAGTTCGTCACAGCGGTGCTTGAACGAACCGTAGGTATATTTCAAATCAGTCCCGAGCATCTCCGACATCTGTCGGTTCTCGTAAAATGTTGTGGAATAATCATATAACTTCGCCAGAGTATCGACATATTTCTCTCTGAAACCGGTAAGTTTCCTATATAACTTCATCATCTTTCAAATAAAATTTTCCATGCAGACGGCATGATTAAAGGGAAATCCATGCCAAGCCGCTGCAAAGATACAACATTTTACAAGAAAAGCCCGGACAAGCTTCCCGTGAAGGAAACTGCCCGGGCTCAATTCATACGGAACCCCGTTACAGCAGCTTGTAGCTCCGCGAAATGAAGTCTGCAAGCCCCTTGCCCTTGAGCAGGCCGTTTGCAAGCAGCGCAAGGTCGGTAATCTGACGTGCCTTCTCCTCCCGAGCGGCCTTTGCCTCGTCTGAAGATGCGTCCGCGCCGCGAAGAGCCTCAACCAGAGGGTTCTCAAGATTGACGGTCAGGTTATAGGACTCAGGCATCGAGCCGTAGAAGTTCAGCCCGCCCCCGAGCTTTGACATCTCGCGGTAACGCCTCATGAACTCAGACTGGGTGATGAGCACCGGAGCGGCGTCCTTGCCGAGGTTGTCCGCCTCGATGTTCCACTCCATCTCCGTCGGGAGACCAGCCTTAAAAATCTCGTCCAGAGCCTTCTTCTCGTCCTCGGAAAGCTCAGGTTTCTTCCTGTCATCCTTGACAATGAGCCTGTCAACGCTGTCGGAATCGACCCTCGCGAACTTCACGTTCTCAAGCTTGGTCTCCAGCATATTCACGAAATAGGAGTCAAGATGGCAATCAAGCAGCAGCACGTCGTAGCCCTTGTTCTTCGCCGCCTCGATGTAGGAGTACTGCGCCTGCGGATCCGTAGCGTAGAGAATGACAAGCTTCTTGTCCTTGTCAGTCTGCTCGGCCTCGATTGCCTTTCGGTAGTCATCGATGCTGAAATACTTGCCGTCCGTGTTCTTGAACAGGCAGAACTTGAGCGCCCGCTCGCAGAACTTCTCGTCGGAAATCATTCCGTACTCGATGAAAATCTTGACGTTGTCCCACTTCTCCTCAAAAGACTGCCTCTCGTTCTTGAAAATCTCCTCAAGACGGTCGGCGACCTTCTTGGTGATGTAGCCGGAAATCTTCTTGACGTTGGCGTCTGACTGGAGATAGCTCCTTGAAACATTCAGCGGAATGTCCGGAGAGTCAATCACACCGTGCAGAAGCGTGAGGAAGTCAGGCACAATCGCCTCGACGGAGTCCGTCACGAACATCTGGTTGCAGTAGAGCTGAATCTTGTTGCGGGAAATCTCCATCTGGTCCTTAATCTTAGGGAAATAGAGAATGCCCGTGAGGTTGAACGGGAAATCGACGTTCAGATGAATGTGGAACAGAGGGTCGTCAGCCATCGGGTAGAGGGCATGATAGAACTTGTTGTAGTCCTCGTCAGTCAACTCGGAAGGCTTGCGCGTCCAAAGCGGTTCCGCCGTATTGATGACATTGTCCTCGTCAGTATCGACATACTTGCCGTCCTTCCATTCCTGCTTCTTGCCGAACACGACAGGAACCGGCATGAACTTGCAGTATTTATCGAGCAGAGACTGGATTCTGCCGCGTGTGGCGAACTCCGCCTCATCCTCTGATATATAAAGCGTTATGACCGTTCCGCGCTCCGTCTTGTCGCAGTCCTCCATAGTGTATTCCGGAGAGCCGTCGCAAGTCCACTTCACGGCCTTCGCGCCCTCCTTCCAGCTCAGCGTCTCAATCGTCACCTTGTCGGCGACCATAAAGGCGGAGTAGAAGCCGAGTCCGAAATGGCCGATGATGTTGCCAATCTGGTCCTTGTATTTCTCAAGGAACTCGCCTGCGGAAGAGAACGCAATCTGGTTGATGTACTTGTCAACCTCCTCCGAGGTCATACCGATACCGTTGTCTATGATTTTCAGCGTCTTTGCAGCCTCATCCAATTCAACAAGAACCTTCAGTTCCCCGAGTTCCGCCTTATACTCGCCGGATGCAGCAAGAGCCTTCATCTTCTGCGTCGCGTCCACCGCATTGGCGACAAGCTCACGCAGAAATATCTCATGATCCGAATAAAGGAATTTCTTGATTACCGGAAATATGTTTTCCGTCGTCACACCTATTTTTCCGTTTGCCATAATATTTTTGATTTAAATTTATACATATTATATATATCCCTACACTCAAACTCGATACCAATGAAAAGGAGACCGACATTTTGTCAGTCTCTGTC
>CAVBPI010000131.1:0-5448 GCA_963596955.1 bacterium
CATATTCCCGTCTCGACAACCATTTCTATGGTCTTTCGGAATCGGACACGAAGTTTCTCTGTCAGAACGAGATACTTGACGGAACGGACATGATTGACGTTGTCGGCACGAAATATCCCGGCGAATTTTACTCCTCTGTTCTCGGGGACACGAAGAGGGTCGATATGGCGTATGCGTCGCCTTCGATGTACTCCGCTCTCTCGAATGTGCAGATTCTCATCGACGGCTGGTGCATGCCGGTGCGGTGTCCGTATGTCACTGAATATGCTGGACTTCCGTCCGACCATAAGCCGATTATGCTGGACTTCAAATATTAAGAATAACTATCCTCAAATACTGAAACATACGAACCATACAAATAAAGCCGTATGAAACAAAAATTGCTTGTAATTATATTCGTGGCTGCGATGCTCTTTCTTCCTGTGGCACTTCTTGCCCAGACGAGGACAGTAAAGGGTGTCGTGCGCGATGCCGCCGGGGAACCTCTTGCGGGCGCGTCGGTCTCCATCGAGGGCACGAGAAACGGGACAGTCGCCGACATTGACGGAAACTATTCCATCTCGGCCGGCGAGAACGATGTCCTGAAGGCCGAATATCTCGGATTCGCTCCGCAGACGCAGAAAGTCGGAGTCCGCAGCACAATCGATTTCTCTCTTGAAGAGGAAAAGAACGTGCTTGACGACGTGGTTGTCATAGCCTACGGCGCGGCGAAGAAGTCCGACCTCACCGGCTCGGTGGCGAGCGTCAAGATGGACGACATCAAGGACTCTCCTGCACTCTCCATCGACAACGCGCTTCAGGGACGCATCGCTGGAGCCGACTTCATGTCCACCGACGGAGCGCCGGGTTCGACGACGACCATCCGAATCCGTGGAACGCGCTCAATCTCAGCCTCGAACGAGCCTCTGTTCGTGGTCGATGGCGTGCTCGACGCGATTCATGACCTGAATGACATCAACTCTGACGACATAGCCTCCGTCACGGTGCTCAAGGATGCATCCTCGACTGCAATTTACGGCTCACGGGGTGCTAACGGAGTCATCATCGTCACGACAAAGGCAGGGCGCGACGCCGGCGGAAAGCCCAACATCTCCTTCCGTGCGGATGTCGGGGTGGCTGCGCTTCCCAAGTCGCTTGACATCATGGACGCCTCCGAATTCGCGCAGTACAGGAACGACTACGCATATTTCGGAAAGGATGCCTCCCATTCATATATAGGCCCGGAAACTCCGCTCAGCGGCTCGGTCTATAAGGATCCGCTCTCCCTCGGAACCGGCACGGACTGGATTCGCGAAATCACGAGGACGGCGGTGACGCAGAACTACGCCCTTTCCATGTCCGGCGGAGACTCCAAGTCGTCATATTTCACATCCTTGGGCTACAATGACACGCAGGGAATCATCGACGGCAGCGGCCAGAGGCGCTTCACCGGGCGCGTGAAGATTTCACGCCAGTTCTTCAAATGGCTGAAACTGACCTACAGCGGCTCCTACACATGGCGCGACGTCGATGAGAACAAGGCCTCAATCGGCGGCACTTCCTGGTGGAACGCGGCTCAGTACCTTTCCCCGATGATTGCCCCGGACGCTTCCGAGAACCCGCTCTACAACCTCGGGCAGAAAATCAACACGCCGCGCAGCATGATTGACCTTAATGTCAACAACACCAAGCGGCACACGATGAACCACTCAGCGACAGTTGAACTCACTCCGGTGAAGAACCTCAACGTCACGAGCGTCTTCTCCTACTACCTCTACAAGCGCGGGATTTACCGCTACTTCCCCGGCAGCCTTCCGGCAAAGGCCGAGGGCGAGGGCGGACAGGCCTACCGTTCGGAGTACGGCGAGTGGTCGCTGAACAACGAGACCACGGCGAAATATACCCTCAAGGCGGGGGAGCACAGTCTCGTGCCGATGCTCGGATTTTCGGCGTATATGTACGACGCGGAGAATTTCTCCCTCACGGGAAAGGGATATATGGACGACGCCGTGCTGTGGAACAACATGAATGCCGTGCTTGACAAGGAAACCTACAGCGCCGCGACCTCGAAGATAGGCAAGAGCAAGATGTCGGCCTTCGCGAGGATTGACTGGAACTATGCCTCACGATACTACATTACCGCCACGGGCCGTTTCGACGGCGCGTCCAACTTCGCAGCGAACAACAAATGGGCCTTCTTCCCGTCCGGTGCGTTCAGGTGGAACATAGCCAACGAGCCGTTCATGGAAAATGTCAGCTGGATTGACGACCTTTCATTCAGGCTCAGCGCCGGACTCACCGGAAACGACTCAATCGGAGCCTATCAGTCCCTTGCCGCCCTCTCCAGCACCACCGACGGCTACCTCTTCGACGGAAGCCAGCCGGTCGCGTTCTACCGCAGCCGTCTTTCTCAGCCGGAACTGACTTGGGAGAAGACTGCCTCATATAACCTCGGACTTGACTGGTCGATGTTCGGAGGCCGTCTTTCGCTCACCGCCGACGCATATTATTCAAACACCACGGATCTTCTCCTTTCCGTTCAGGTGGCGAACCAGACCGGCTACACGAGCCATCTCTGCAACCTCGGCAAGGTTTCCAACAGGGGAGTGGAGCTTACGCTTGACACAAGGAACATCGTGAAGAGGAATTTCTCGTGGACGACGACCCTCACATTCTCCCACAACAGCCAGCGGGTCGAGGACATCGGAAGCAAGGACTTCGTGCCTACGCTCACTTCTCCGGGCAATAACGGCTACATGATGTACGGCTATGTGAAGGGCTATCCGCTCAATTCCCTCTGGGGATTCAAGTACGGCGGAGTGTGGAAAGGCGACGACGAGCGCGAAAGAAATTCTGTGACAAAGGCATACGTCGGAATAAACTCGAAAAATGAGGACGGAACTCCGAAATATTACGACATCAACCACGACGGCGTGCTCAATCAGGACGACCTTGTGTATCAAGGCTCTGCCGATCCTGTCCTCTACGGCGGCATCCAGAACACATTCTCATGGAAAGGGTTGAAGCTCGGGGTGTATTTCGCATATTCCATAGGAGGCAAGATTTACAACTACGGCGAATTTTATATGTCCGGAGGGATTTACACCAACCAGTACCGCTATATGCTGGACGGCTGGCATCCGGAGCGCAATCCTCAGTCCGACATCCCGAGGGCGGGATATACTGATGTCTCCCTCCCGAGCGATTTCCTCATCCACGACGCATCGTATCTGAGACTCAAGAACATATCCCTCGGATATACTCTCGACCTCTCGAAGACCCGCTCACACTTGAGGGACATAACTTTCACCATCGCCGGCGACAATGTCTTCCTCCTGAAGAACTACAACGGCTTCGACCCGGACGTTTCGAGCAACGGCACTTCCTCGACCCTGCGGCGCGTTGATTTGGGAGCCTATCCTAAGGCGAGGACCTTCACCTTCAGCGTGCAGATAAGGTACTGACAGGAAGTACAAGACAACATGAAACATTACACGAATAACGAAATGACTTTGAAAATGAATACAATACAAAGCATCCTGCTCAAGGTTCTGCCGGCGGCTCTGCTGCTCTGCTCCTGCGCCCTGAAGGAGGACACCTCCTCCATCTCAACGCCGGGAGACTACTTCCGCAGCTTTGCCGAGTGCCAGTCTGTAGTGAACGGGTGCTACATCCCTATTAAGTCGATTTACACCTATCCCTATTTCCTCGCCACCGAGTGCTGCACGGACATAATGTACTGTGCCTCCGGCACTTTCGACGCGCAGTTGGACATCAGCCCGGTGAAGCCTCGGTTCGGCGCGACCGTCTGGCAGCAGTGCTATCTCGGGGTGCAGCGCTGCAACTTCGCGGTTGCCGGAGTTGAGGCCTGCGAAAAAATCTCAGACGAACAGAAGGCTTCCCTGCTCTGCGAGGCCAAGGCACTTAGGGCATTCTACTATTGGACACTGACTTCCTTCTTCGGCAACGTCCCGTTCTATTTCGACGATGTTACCGACAACGCCGTCCTTGAACGCATAGCCAAGTTGCCGAGAATGAGCGCCGACGAGACTCGTGCCGCCTGCATTGAGGATTTGCGCGAAATAGCCCCGTTGGCTCCGCAGACAAGGACCTCGGACAACGAGGGACAGCGCGTCGGGGCTGCTATGGCGTGGATTCTCATCGCGAAGATGGCCTCGTGGAATAAGGACTGGGACAGCGTCATCGAGGCCTGCACCGCTTTGGAGGCGATTTACGGAGACCTTTCCGGCTACGCCCTCGCCGAGAACTCGTGGTTCCGCAACAAGAACACCCCGGAGTCCATCTTCGAGGTTCAGCATTCCTACACCGAGGGCGGCCTTGCCTACACCTCCAACGTCGCCTGCATCTGCACTCCAACCCGCAAGGGCGGCTGCGTCTATGACGGCATCGAGATTCCGGAACTCGGCACACAGGCAACAACCTGGTCATCCGCCCGTCCCAATGTCTATTTCTGCCAAGGACTCCAGCCCCGGCGCAGCGCCGACCTTCGCAAGGAAAACAACTACGCATGGGAATATAATGGAGAAACCTTCGCCTCGCTTGCCAATGCCACCCGCCCGTGGATGGGACCTAAGTTCTGGTGTCCGGGCATGAGGACGAGTCAGGACTCGAACAACTACAAGGTATTTCGCTACGCCGACGCGCTTCTTCTTATGGCCGAGGCTCTGTGCGAGACTGGCGACTACGACAAGTCCGTTGAATATCTCAACATGACGCGCCGCCGTGCCGGTCTTTCCGACTATGCCTTCCGCACCTACGAGCGTCTTCATGAGGAAATCCGCAACGAGTCCGCACGCGAGAAATTCGGCGAGTTCCAGCGCAAGTTCGACCTCGTGAGATGGGGAATATGGTATTCTGCCGTCACGGAGAACAGCGACTACGGAACCCTCGTGAACAACGCCCTCCCGTGCCATCGCTACTACCCGATTCCGGACACGCAGGTCGTCTATTCGGACTATAATCTCGATAATGACGAATACGCAGAGTATGGATTATAATATTGGAAATATATGAAAGTCAGGAATATAATATCGCTTCTGCTGCCTGCGGCGCTTGTTCTGCTTCCGTCCTGCGACAAGGCATTTGAACTGAAACTCCCTCTTGCGGTGGATTCGCACAGGCTGAAGCTTTCGCAGGAGGAAGGCTCGACGCACATCCTTGTCTATGCCGACGGCGCGTGGACGGCATCCTTTAACCGTGAACTCAGCTGGGCATCGCTTGACCGCACATCGGGTGAAGGCAATTCGGAAGTAGTGTTCAGTTACGGTGAAAATCTCGGAATCGCACGTCAGGCACTGCTGATTCTCACCAAGGACAATCTCCGTGACACCGTCAGGCTCATTCAGTCCGGCCCGGTAACCAACCCGAGCTACAAGTTTGCCTCGGCAGTCAATTCCATTGCTGTCGGCGGAGGAAGGGCAAGTTTCTCTGTTTCCGGCAATCTTGAGC
>CAVBPI010000131.1:5458-6853 GCA_963596955.1 bacterium
GCACTGACGCGATTCGGGTCGCCGCAGTCTTTGAGGACGGCGGAGTGCGCGACACCGTGGCGCTGACTCGCGTCGAGGCGGACAACGGACGCTGGATTACCGCAGCCGAGCCGCTTGCCGACCGCCTTGTACTCACTCTCGACTACAATGTGACCAAGGCCGAGCGCAGCGCTGAAATACTCGTTACCATTGACGACCCGACCGGCCGGACGATGAAGTCCGTGATGACGCTTGTTCAGACAGCCGACAAGCCTGTGCTGCAATTGGAGTCCGTTTCCGGAACATACGGAAAGGAGGCTCAGACAGTGCTCGTGGGGTCGCGGGAAAACAACATCTACGCCTACGAGGACGACACGATAATCACGGCAAGTGAAGACTGGATTTCGGACCTGCACCTCACAAAGGACGGGCTTGTCTTCACCTTGGAGGAGAACACTACCGGAGCAATGCGTTCCGCCGTCATATCCCTCACCTACATCGACGACTTCGCCGCGATAGTCAAGGCCGGGTTTACCGTTGTGCAGAAGGCCGAATGACGAAGCCTTTGACACTGCCCGAAGCACGAAAAAACAAACAGATTCTTAAAGATTATTCTTGAAACAGACTGCTATATGATGCTGAAACACAATTTTTTGAAATATAATCCAGCGACATCGGGAACTCTCGTGACATCGCTCGCCACAGCGCTGCTCCTTGCGGTCTCATGCTCCGACCCTCTCTCCGACATCCCTCTTGTGGAACTCGGCACTCCGGTAAAGGAATTTGTCCTTGAGCCTGACGGCGGCATTGTTGACCTCAAGGTCTATTCAAACGGCTCCTACCACATCGAGACGATGGAACCGGTTTCGTGGTTCGCGCTGAACACGGAAAGCGGTTCGGGTGACGGGACGCTGAAAGCCACGCTCGACATCAATGAGGGCTTCCGCCGGATGACCAAGTTTGTCCTTTGCAGCGACGTGGATTCACGCCGCGACACGGTTGCCGTCAAGCAGAAGGGTATGCTAACGGCTGAACTCTCCATCGACAACACTTCGCTCATCGGACCGGGTGCAGGCGGGACATATTCCACTGAACTCCGGACAAACATAGACTTCGCGGAACTCGTGCTCGACATCCAGTACCCTTCCTCTTCCGAAGGCTGGATTTCTTCCGTGAACATCAGCGGTGACGACCCTAAGCACAAGTCTCTCGACATCACGACCGAAGCCAATCCTGAGGAAAACTCCGTCCGTAACGCCTCCATCAGCCTTGTTTTCGTCGATGGCTGGGGAGAGAGGACATCGCTGAGAGTCAACTACATCCAGAAATCCGCCCGCGAACTTCTCGGCGAGGTGGTAAGCTTTGCCGATGCCAGACAGTACTACGCCACCGGTGAGCCGATTGACGAATATGTCC
>CAVBPI010000132.1:0-6791 GCA_963596955.1 bacterium
CGTGATGGTCTCGCTCGACCGGATTCCGGAGGACGGCTTTGCCTACGGCAGTCTGGACGACACTGAAATCCTCTCCGTCCTTGCCCGTCTCCGTTCGGCACTTTCCGACGTCCCGTCCGCGGAGTGGCCTGCGGCTGTCCTGAACGCCTACAAGGCGCGGCTGAACAATGAACACGATGCCGAAGCCGCCACTGCGGAGTACTGGAGGGACGCGCTTGTAGTCCGCTATGCGGACGGTCGAGACTTCAGCACGAAGATAAACGACAGGATGAATGCCGTGACCGCACCCCAGGTCAGTGACGTCCTGAAAAAGCTTGTCGAGGGCAGCCGGGTGGAGTATATCGTGATGAAATGACGGCGCAAAGCTCCCTCACTTCGTTCGGGATGACAGCATTGCTCCTCTGTCATTTCGAGCGGAACGGGATGAGGCAGGGAACGATGCGGTTCCTGTCATTTCGAGCGGAACGGATGAAGCATGGAACTATGCGGTTCCTGTCATTTCGAGCGGAACGGATGAAGCATGGAACTATGCAGTTTCTGTCATTTCGAGCGGAACGAAGTGAAGTCGAGAAATCTTTTAAATTGACAAAAATGAATGAGTACAATTCGATTATCCAGATAGACGACATCCTCGTCTCAGGTGAGATACTGACCGAATATTTCGCCTGCGACTATGCCAAGTGCAAGGGAATCTGCTGTGTGATAGGTGACAGCGGTGCTCCTCTGCTTGAATGCGAGCTGCCTGCGCTTGAAAAGAACTACGACCGTTTCTCTCCGGCGATGTCTGTGGAGGGGCGCCGGGCTGTTGACGAAAAGGGTTTCTTTGAAATAGACATCGACGGCGACCTCGTCACCCCGCTCGTCCCGGGCTCCGAGGAATGCGCCTACTGCCGGCGCGAGCCTGACGGAAGCTGCTTGTGTGCCATTGAGGAGCAGTGGAACAAGGGCAACGGCGACTTCTGCAAGCCCATCTCATGCCGTCTCTACCCGATTCGCGTCTCAACCCTCTCCAACGGAATGACCGCCCTGAACCTCCACCGCTGGGACATCTGCCGCGACGCCTTCACCAACGGCCGCCGCAAGAAAATCCGTGCCTACCGCTTCCTCAAAGCCCCCATAACCCATTTCTTCGGCGAGGATTTCTACGCCGTCCTTGAAGCCGCCGCAAAACAATTACGGGGCGAATAAAAAGCGGTCTGCGGCGTTGGACAGCTTGATGAAATCCTCACAGCCGCCAAGGCTGCTGCGGTTTCATCTTCACCGTCCGCCTTGCATCCCATCTTTTTCTTCATCCCCTTTCCTCTAAGTTATTCTGAGACAGATTTATGCCGGCTCAAAATACGATGTTGTTATTCTTCTTGGCTGTTCAGTTTGTACTCCATGTGGGAGACGACGCGTGCGAGATCCTTCGCCGGACCTTCGATTTCGACGCCGCCGAAGACCGGGGTGACGGTGAGGCGGTCTTCCCAGAGGCGGGCGATTCTGATGCCGGCGCGGCGGGCGCGGAAGCAGAGTTTGTCCGGCGTCTCGCTTTCGAGGCGGTAGTCTCCGCGGTCGGCGAAATATCCCTTGACCACCTCGGCGACCTCGCTCCATTCGCCCGGGATGCTGACCTGCCTTTTCTGGTAGCCGAACTTAGGATAGAGGGCTGAAAAGACGAGAAAGACTCCGGCGATTTCCAGGACAGACTTCCAGCCGTGAACGAACAGCCCCGCGACCCCGTTGTCCGTGGGCACGAACTTTGTGAACACGAGCGCACTGATTACCAGCGTGAACAGAACCGCGAACCAGCAGAAATACTTGACGGCGCGGACGATATATCTTACGGCAGGTTTCATATATTCGAAAAATTTTTTGTGTGAAACGATAATATTATATCCCCATGCGGGGCATACGAAACGCAAATATAACGATAATTCGCATATTTTATGTAAATTCGCATCCACATATATAAAGAATCAACAAATCGACGATTATTATGGAACAGAACAGTCTTAAGAAAGTGACATACGCCCTCGTTGCGGTGGCGGTCATTCTGGCCGGCGTCCTGGCGTATATCTGGATTCAGAAGTCTTCGCTCGTGGGCGAGCTTCAGGAGGAAAAGCAGGAACTGACGGAGCAGATGCTTGCGCTTCAGAGCGACTATGCGACGCTGTCGTCCGACTATGACACGATCAATTCGCAGCTCGACTCATCCCGCGAGGAGGTCAACCAGCTGATTGAGAGAATCAAGCAGACCGACGCTACCAACCGCAGGAAGATGCGCCAGTACGAGAAGGAACTCGGGACGCTGAGGAGCATAATGAAGAACTATATCGTTCAGATTGACTCCCTCAACACGCTCAATAAGAAGCTGACCGCAGATGCGGCCGCCGCACGTCGTGACGCCGCCGAGAGCAAGAGACGCTCGGAGGAGCTTTCAAAGACGGTCGAAAGCCTCTCATCCCAGGTGGCTACGGGCTCTGTCATCAAGGCGCGCGGACTTTCGCTCGCTGCCTACAACGCTTCCGGAAAGGCTACCGACCGCAGCAGCAGGGTGGCGCAGTTCCAGATTCGCCTGAGCCTCGTCGAGAACGACCTTGCACCTAAGGGGCCGGTGAGGATTTACATCCGCGTGAAGGATTCCGACGGCGTGCTGATTGCCGGCACGGAGCAGCGCGCGTTTGAATTCGGCGGCGAGACCCTTGCAAGTTCCGCTTCCCGCGAGGTGGATTATCAGGGCGCCGAGACTGATGTCGTGATTTATGTGAACGGCATCAAGGACTGCAGCAAGGGCATCTATTCAGTCGAGGCATACACCGAGCAGTCTTCTCTCGGAACCGCCGAGCTGATGCTCAGGTAGCGCCGGACTCCGGTTGAAAAAATGATTTACGTCCACATCCCTTTCTGCAAGTCGTTCTGCACCTACTGCGGATTCTACTCCGAGACCTCGGAGTGCTATGACCGCTACGTCAGGGCACTGCTGAAGGAAATCGAATGCAGGAAGCGGGAAATTGAGGGGACCATGGACGTGAACACGCTCTATATAGGCGGCGGGACACCATCGGTGTTGCCGCTGCCTTTGCTTTGCCGCATAGTCGAGGCCGTTAGGGAGGCCTCCGGAACGGCCGCCTTTGAGGAGTTCACTGTCGAGCTGAATCCGGAGGATGTGGCGCGGCGGGGCGAGGCGTATGCCGAAGCCCTCCTGGGGATGGGCGTGACGCGCGCGAGCATGGGCGTGCAGTCATTTGATGACGGGATTCTGCGCTGGATGAACCGCAGGCATGACGCCGCCGCGGCAGTGAAGGCGTATCGGAGCCTTGAGCGGGCCGGTTTCCGCAGCATCAGCATTGACCTTATTTTCGGCTTGCCGGAACTTCGCGCCGGTTCGCTTCCCGGGTCTCGGCCCGGCTCGCTGCCGGGACATTCGGATTTGTTGCCGGGGCCTCTCCCCGGTCGTCGGGATGACGGGTATTTCCCGTTTTTAGATGAGCGGCTTTGGCGGGAGACAATCCGCAGGGCACTTGACATTTCTGAAACCGGCGTGCCCCCAAGCCATATTTCAGCCTATCAGCTGTCGGTCGAACCCGATTCGGCCTTGGAGCGGATGATTGCCGATGGGCGTTGCCGGGAGGCCTCGGAAGACTCCTGCGTGAGGCAGTATGAGATTCTCTGCGAAGAGCTTTCGGCTGCCGGCTACAACCATTATGAAATCTCCAATTTCTCAAGACCCGGTCATGAGGCGAGGCACAACTCGGCCTATTGGCGTCATGTTCCCTATGCCGGCTTCGGTCCCGGGGCCCATTCTCTGGAAGTGCTTCCTGACGGGGGACGGCGGCGCAGCTGGAACAAGCCTGATTTGGCGCTGTACCTTGATACCTATGCGCTCGGAAGCGGCCATCGCCGGAATTTCGAGGCCAGTCTTGAGGCGCTGCGCGGCAGTGAGACGCTTTCGCGGGAGCAGATTGCCCTTGAGAACGTGATGCTGGGGCTGAGGACGTCGGCGGGCTGCCTTCTTTCGGAACTTGAGGAAACCTGCGCACCGGAGGCTCTCAGAAAGGCTATCTCGGATGGTCATCTCGTACCGGCCGGAGGCGCGGAGTCAGCGGATAACCCGGAGACGCCGGAACCATATTTCCGGATTCCGGAAAAATATTTTTTCATATCCGACAGCATAATTTCTGAACTCCTGGGATAGATTAGATGCCGTCCGTTTGCATATTATGCTGATATGAACTAACTTAGCAAACATTAAAGTCTGACGTCATGGAAAACATTCATGCAGAAAGAATAAAGGCTCTCAGGGAGCTTATGAAGGAAAACGGCTGGGACGCGGTGCTCGTGGGCGCCTCGGACCCTCATTGCAGCGAATATCCCGCCGCGCGCTGGAAGCAGGTGGAGTGGCTGACGGGATTCACCGGTGAGGCGGCGAGCGTCGTCGTGACCCGCAGCCATGCCGGACTGTGGACGGACACCCGCTATTTCATCCAGGCAGTCGAACAGCTCGAAGGGACGGGCGTTGAACTGCACAAGCTGCGTGTCCCGGATGCCGTTCCCATTCCGCAGTGGCTGGCGGAGAATGTCGATTACATACTCGGCGCCCCGTCAATCCAGTCCTATTATCTCGGCGATGGCGCCTGCCCGCGCAAACTGAACCTCGTCCTCGACGGCCTGTGCTGGAGCGCTGATGAGGTGCTTGCAATCGACGAGGCTCTTTCCGGGGCGACCGCAGACAATGATTTCCGCTATGAAATAATTTCCCGTCCCGACTTCCTGGACGCCCTCTGGACGGACCGCCCTGCCATCCCCGTCACGCCCGTTCAGACGCTCGACCTTGAGATTTCCGGAGGCGAGGATCGTCTGGCGAAGATTGGCTGGCTGCGCAAATGGATGCTCCGCAATGACGTCGATAATTTTCTCATCACGGCTCTCGACGAGATTGCATGGCTTCTGAACGTCCGCGCGAACGACATCGAATATAATCCTTATGTCATATCCTATCTTCTTGTGTCTCAGGAGAATGTTCGCTGGCTCGCCAGAAAGGAGGGATATGATGACGACGGGGACACTCCGGACAGTTTCGAGGAAATCTCGGCAGACGACATCAGCATAGAGAACTACGATGCCGTGGAGACCGCCCTCGGCGAAATCGGCTCGGACGAGTCGCTGTTCGCCGATTCGGCATCACTCAACTGGCAGCTGTTCAACTTCATCTCTTCCATGTACGCTCCGGAGCCGGACGCCGCTTCAAAGTTCCGCCTCGGGAAGTCTCCGGTGATTCTTCGCAAGGCGGTGAAAGAGGACGGCGAAATTGAACGTCTGCGCGAGACCTTTGTCGAGGACGGGCTTGCAGTTGAGCGCTTCCTCAAATGGCTTGAGGAAAATGTCGCGGCCGCCGGAAGGGGAGAGGCGGAGCCGGTCAGCGAATGGGACGCGTCGGTGAAGCTCAGCTCGCTGCGTGCCGACATACCGGGCTACAGGGGCGACAGTTTTGAGAACATCTCGGCCTACGGGCCTTCCGCCGCGCTTCCTCACTATGTGACTCCGGTGAAAGGTTCGAGGATAATCGAGGGGCACGGACTCTATCTCGTGGATTCCGGCGGACAGTACCTCACCGGCACGACAGACATCACCCGCACCGTACCGATGGGCGTCTGCACTGAACTTGAGAAAGAGGACTACACGCTCGTGCTCAAGGGCATGATTGACCTGTCGATGGCCGTGTTCCCGAAAGGCACGGCAGGCTGTCAGATTGACGCGCTTGCCCGCGGCCCGCTCTGGAGGGCAAGGCGAAACTTCGGCCACGGCACCGGGCACGGCATCGGCTACTATCTCGGCGTGCACGAAGGCCCGCAGGACATCCGTCAGAACTTCAACCCTCAGCCGCTGCTGCCAGGAATGGTCACCTCGAACGAGCCGGGGCTCTACCGCGCCGGAATGCACGGAATCCGTCACGAAAATGTCATCCTCACCGTCCCGGACCGCATCCCGGACACGAACCCGACCGGCTGCAACGAGTTCGGCGAATGGCTGCGCTTCGAGACCCTGACCTGCTGTCATATAGACACGTCGGCGGTCATAGCGGAACTTCTGACCGCCGACGAAAGAGACTGGCTCAACGCCTACAACGCCTCCGTCTATGCCCGCCTCGCTCCCCGCATGACTCCGGAGGAAGCCGTCTGGCTCGCATCCAAGACGCAGAATATTTAATCTTGATTTTCAACAGAGTTATTTCACTAACCAAGTGACATTTGTTGTGGTCGCTTGTTGGTGTTTGCCGTAGGCTACTCCAATCTCTTTCAAAGCATTGATTCTTGCTTCTTTAATATCTATAGAGTCATCATAGACCTTGATTCTGAAATCGAGGTCTTCTTTTATCTTGCTGCTGATTTCTTTATATAGTGTCTCTGCTTTTGAATAACTGGTGGAATCTGGGAAAATCTGACATAAATATTCTCCGGCTTTCTTCGCTCCGGCAGCATTCGGCTCCGCTATCCATAGGGCTTTGGCTTTAGAAAAGCATTCCTCTCCGTGGTAATCAATGTAAGTTTTGAAAATCTCTTCCGCGACCGCTGAACTTTTCTTGAATGCCTCCGTGCAGCATTCGGGAATCGCATTCAACTCAAATAGGGCAGCCTCATATTGTTTCCGGGAAGCCAGTGACTTCGCTTTTAAAATAATGTTATCACAATTCGCATCATAATATGTCATAATCTTTTTTCTTCCACTGCTTACGAATGAGGCGACTTGTGGTGAATGCACATTTATTGAGCGAATAGCCTTTATCAAAACCTTTTCTTCACTTGAATCCA